>JALUMJ010000037.1 GCA_027040375.1 Campylobacteraceae bacterium | reverse complement strand
GCATCACTATTTTTATACGAACCCATCAAACCATAAAGATACCAAGGCAAGGTAGAAAAATCTTGACTCCCAAAAAGCGATATGATACCCAAATCCCCAAGCGAGAGACAAAAAGAGAGTGCAATCACATATCCAACGGATTCCTTTAAAAATGGCCATTCACAATATACAAATCTTTTAATTCCGCCAATCCCCAATGAAAAGCATAGTTTATCATATCTAGTTGCAGTTTTTAGCATAGCTGGGTATATAATGGACAGTGAAAAAGGTAGTGACATTAAAACATTTGCACTTAAAAGTGCAAATGTAGCCCAAAAAGCTTGCGGAGCCAAAAACTTTTGAGAAAGCAAAAAGAAGCCAAGTCCCAAAACCAAAGAAGGAATCGCAAGATACAGAGTTCCGCTAAATGAGATAAGAATTTCAAATATACCAGCAAATTTGCTATCAGCCAAACGAGATTTTAGAGCAAAATTTCTTTTGGTACTACTCAAAAGCAGTGTAAAGATGATAGTGATAAGGCTAGAGAGTGTAGCTATAACTATACTCGTATCAAAGGATTTTATAAATATACTTGAGCTTAAAATCTTTATATAATCTGCTCCTACGCCATCAACAACGATAGCTAAAAGCGGTAGTAAAAAAAACAAACCAAAGATAAATATAGTAAATTTTTGTGCAATGCTAGCACCAAAAGGTTCAGACCATGGAATCATCTCGGAGCTAGTCTTGATATTTGAAATATCCGTTTTTAGGCTAGATGTAAAGAAAACCAAAACTACAGAGATACTAAGTTGCAAAAAAGCTAACTCCAAGGCAAAAGATATGTCAAAATCCAGCTTAACAGCTTCATAGATAGCAACTTCGAGTGTATTGTAACTAGGATTTCCACCTAATATCAAAACTATCGCAAAAGATGTAAAACAAAGTAAAAAAACAATCGAAGAAACACTAAAAACAGTCGTCTTAATTGCAGGCCACTCGATGTAATAAAATCTCTTACATGCAGAGAAACCCAAGCTTTTCGCTAATTTGTATTTTTCCTTAGGAATCGACTCAAAACTATGCAAAAGTGAACGAGCCGCATAAGAGCCATTTAGATAAACATGGGCTATCAAGATGCCACTCAAACCATATAAAAAACCCTCAAATGAATGATTAAACAGGCTTAAAGAGATATGATTTAACCAACCATTTCTTCCAAGTATCGCTATAAGACCAAGAACTACTATGATAGTTGGCAAAACTAAAGAAGATGAAAACAGAGCTACGAGCAGGGCTCTAATGGGAAATTTTTGCTGATGAGATAGGCTCCAAGCTAAAACAATGCCAATTAAAATAGAAAAGACAGTAGAAAGCGTTGCTTGAAAAACTGTGAATTTTAAAAGTTTTAAAATTCTTGGAGATAAAACAGCAAAAAGCGGTTCATCTGCATTTGAATTTTCATAAAGTATGAAAAAGAGAAAGATTGCAAGGGTGAGTAGAAAAAAGGAGATTAAAAGCCCAGGAATTAGCGAGCTTTTAAATCTTCCATATTTTTTAAACATCTATTTTGAGATTGCTTCTAGCCACTCGTTTATATAAGCTTTTCTATGTTTTTCTACGGTTTTACCGTCCATCAAAATCATCTTTTTTGGAACATAAATTGTGCTATAGCCCTTTGGTAATCCTTTTTGGGTTTTCACAACAGGATAAGACCAATTTGTTGTTGGAATTATATTTGCAAATTGTTCACTTAACATAAAGTTTAAAAATTCTTTTGCTAACTTTTTATGCTTCGATGATTTTAATATGCCTGCTATCTCGATTTGAGCATAATGTCCAGCTTTGAAATTTGCAGTTTTGTAGTTGTATTTTTTCTCTTCTATGATGTGATAAGCGGGAGAAGTTGTGTATGAAAATACCATATCTGCCTCACCTTTTAAGAAAAGATTGTAAGCTTCAGACCATCCTTTTGTGACAGTGAGTATATGTGGAGCAAGCTTTTTCCAATACTCTTTTGCCTTATCTTTATAAACTGATTTTACCCATAAAAGAAGTCCAAGCCCAGGAGTTGAGCTTCTAGGGTCTTCTATGATAATTTTAAAGTTTTTTGGAGTATTTGCAAGCTCCTTCAGTGAAGTAGGGGGATTTTTGAGTTTATTTGAGTCATAAACAAAAGCAAAATAACTATAATCAAACGGCACAAACTCGTCATCACTCCACTTCTTAGGCAAAGTGAGTTTTGAAGTATCAACACCACTTTTTGCAAAAAGACCAGTTTTTCTCGCTAATTCTGCCGTATTTGTATCAAGCCCCAAAAGTATATCTGCTTTTGTATTTTTGCCTTCTATCTGCACCTTTCTAAGCGCACCAATCGAACTATCAGTTGCAACAAACTTTAAATCACAATTATATTTTTTATCAAAAGCCTTCTTTATCAAAGGGGCAGGCCCCCAAGAAGCAGCAAATGAGTCATAAGTGTAAATAGTTAGCGTCTCTTTTGAATATAAGTTCATTGAGCCAATAAAAACTAGAGTAGCAATTAAAATTTTATACATTTTTTTCCTTATTTTTATAAATTGAGTGTAATTTTACTGTAAAAACTCTTAAATACACTTATTTGCTAAATTAGAATAAAAAGTAGAAAATTCTGATTTTTGGATATAATGCTCTATAAATTTACATACTGGAGTAAATGTGGAATTAAATCTTTTAGATATCATGTTATTATCGTCATTAATCATTGTAGTATCTCTATTTTTGCTTAGTTTAATTATAAATAAAAAATCCAATAGTGCCACAAATAACAGCTTGCTAGAATTGCAAAATGAGAAAAAAGAAATCCTGCAAAGGCTAGAAGAAGAAAAAGAAAAAAATAGCAAGCAACAAATCGAAAAATACTCGACGCTTGCTAGTTTTAAGTCTTGCCAAGAGAATATGCAAAATATGCAAAAAGAGTTTAGTGAAAGATTTGAAGAAAAAAATTTAGCGATAGAAAAAGCAAATAAAAAGATAGAAGATATGCACAGTGAAATCTACTCTTTAAAATCTTTAAACTCCAAGTATCAAGCCCAACTACAAGCCCAAGTTGAAGGCAATAAAAAGTTAAAAGATGACTTAGAAGAGCAGGGGAATAAGCTAGAATTGAAGATAAATGAGATTATGCAAAAAACTGTGGAATCAAAACTCAAAAAGTTTGATGAAACTTCTATGAAGTCCTTAGATGGCTTACTTAAACCATTTAAAGAAAATCTTGACTCTTTTAGGCAAAAAGTGGAAATATCACAAGACAACAGTACTAAAAAATTCGCCGAACTTTCAAAAGAGATAGAGCAAATAACTAAGATGAGCATAGATATAGGAAATGAAGCTAGAAATTTAACCCAAGCCTTAAAAGGTAAAAAGCAAACTCAAGGACGATGGGGAGAGATGATACTTGAAAGTGTATTAGAATTCTCTGGTTTACTTAAGGGGAAACACTACGAGACACAAGAAAGCTACAGAGATGATGATGGCAATATAAAAAGACCCGATGTAATCGTAAAATTGCCTCAAGCAAGAACCATAATCATAGATTCGAAAGTTTCACTAAATGATTATGACAGTTACATAAAAGCCGATAATGACAAAGAAAGAAGCATAAAAGCCAAAGCTGTTGTAGAAGCTTTTAAGAACCATATAAACACTTTGGATTCAAAAGATTATA
>JALUMJ010000036.1:7770-13506 GCA_027040375.1 Campylobacteraceae bacterium | reverse complement strand
TACTTTGTCTCACAATGTGTGAGTTAAGTTGAAGAGCCGTATGAGGGAAATCTTCAAGTACGGTTCTGTGAGGGGCATTATGCAACTCCGAAATAAATTAAATAAAAAGGAGGGGTAGAAATGTCTATTCTACAAAAAGATATAGAAAAACAAGATAAAAAAGTCAAGATAGAAGTCGTAGATGAGAATAAAAAGAGTTTTAAAAAGTTAAAAGAATCTACAAAACTGACTACTTCAAAACTAGCTCTTAAACTTGAAATGAAAACCAATGAATTAAACAAAAAATTTGTCGAAATGGGATATTTGGAGAAAAAAGGTAAAAATTTTAATTTAACCAAAAAAGGAAAAATTGCTGGGGGACTAACTAAGTCAAATGGCAGTCGAGCCTATATCCTTTGGGAAAAAGATACAAAAATATCTTGAAAGAATAAATCTAAATATAAAATAAAAGGAAAAATATGATAAGAATTTTTATAGTATTCATTGCAGCAGTGAGTTTAATGTTTGGTTTTAACTTGGGTGGTTTTGCCAAAAGTATGCTTGGGGATTCATCAGTAAATTCAACTTCAAATGTTGCAAAAACAGGACTTAGTGATTCAACAGTAGTGAGTGGTTTAAAGGAAGCATTGAAAAAAGGCGTGAGTTTCGCAGCGGATTCTTTGGGTAAAAAAGATGGATATCTAAATAACACTTTGGTAAAAATACCACTTCCAAAGAATCTTTCAAAAGCTGAAAAATTAGTACGGAAATTTGGTGGAAATAAGGTTGCTGATAATCTTATAAACTCTATGAATATTGCGGCATCAAAGGCAGCTCCTAAAACAGTTGATATATTTATGAGTGCCATAAATAAGATGTCGTTAAATGATGCAAAAAATATTTTAGCAGGCGACAAAGATGCTGCAACGCAATATTTTAAAAAGCACACTACTAAGTCGTTAGAAAAGATGATAAATCCAATCGTAAAAATTACCATGAAAGAAAATAGTGTTGCAAAGTACTATGATAGCTTCAATGAATATTATAAAAAATACGGAAAACAATATGTTGAAAGTAGCAAAGTGATGTCTATAGCAAAGAGTTTTGGAGCTGATTCTTACTTGCCTAGTAGCAGTGATGAGGATTTAGATAAGTATGTTACAAATAAGGCTATAGATGGATTATTTAAAATGATAGCCCAAAAAGAAGCAGATATTAGAGCTAATCCAATAGCTAGGACTACATCTATCTTAAAACAAGTATTTGGAAATTAAAAAAGAGGATTTTTTATGAAGATATTATTGATCGGTGCTGGCAACATGGGTGGGGCGATGCTAAAAGGTTTGCAAGCTTACGATATAACAGTCGTAGAAGCAAACGAAAGAAAATTGGCTGCCTTAAGACTTGAATACCCAACTATAAGCGTAGTAGGCAAAATCCCTGATTTAGATGATTTTATCGTGATATTGGCTATAAAACCTCAATCTTTAGAACATTTAAACACAAAAGGCACAGCAAAGGGCTTGATTTCTATATTGGCTGGCACAAATTTGGAAAAACTAAAAGCAAAAGTAGATGCTAAATTTTATGTTAGAGCCATGCCAAATATGGCGGCCTTAGTGCAAAAATCAGCGACTTCTCTTTGTGGAGATAGTGAGTTGAAAGATTTAGCGATCGAGCTTTTAAACTCTTTTGGCAAATGTTTTTGGCTAGAGAGTGAAAATGAACTAGATATCGCCACTGGACTTGCAGGAAGTGCGCCTGCATGGCTTGCTTTAGTAGCTGAGTCTTTAAGTGATGGCGCGGTAAATCTAGGGTTAAAAAGAGATATAACATATAAATACATAGCAGCTTTATTTGAAGGAGTGGGCATTGTTTTGGAAGATATCCACCCAGCACTCTTGAAAGATAAAGTTACATCTCCAAATGGAACTACGATAGCGGGTATTGCAAAGCTCGAAGAGGGAAAAGTTAGGGATAGTTTTATAAAAGCGATGAGGGCGTCTTACGAAAAAACAAAAGATATTTAGCTCTTTTAGACTCCTATGATTGTGTTGTTTGCATCAAATGATGCGGTTATTTTGTCGTTTTTCTTTACATGTAAGAGTTGAAAATCATCTAAATTCATAGTAGATATTAGTGTGAGGGATGGGCTTACATGTAAGGATAATTCTACTAAATTTTTTTCTTTTTTTATGTGGTTTATAGTGCATTGTATTTGATTTTCTTGAGTGTTTTCTTGCAATATTTTTATCCATGGTGCTTTTATTAGAACATATATATCTTTACCTTTTTTTATGTCTAACTCTTTTAGACTTTTGTTTGTAATTGTTGAGCTTATGTGTAAATTGTCATCTATGAGTATGTCAAGTGTCGAACTAATAGAGCCAATTTGTATGGATGCGACTTTTCCAAATATTTGATTTCTAGCACTTGTACGAAGGGAACTTCTGCGTAGGAATGTTTGTAAATCTGAAGAACTATCCACATGAGACTCTATAGTTTTTAAAAATTTTTGTTGAGTTTGAAACAGAAGCTCATAAATTTTTATGTACTCTTTGGCCCTAGAAGTAAGTCTGCTTCCGCCACCCCCACTTCCTCCAGAATTTGATATTATTAGATTTACACTTGAGAGTTTTTTCATCTCATTTAGAGCATCCCAAGCGGCTTTATAGCTCATCTTCATCTCTTTTGCAGCTTTTGAGAGTGAGCCGTATTTATCTATATTTTTTAAAAGCTCAATTCGACCTTTTCCTAAAAAACCTTTTTGATTTTTATCAAGCCAAATACTACTATCTACATGCATGCCGTGTGGTCTCTCACAATATCAATAACTTAACTAAAATATACAATTGCTTGCCAAGTAGCAGCACTACAGATACCAGCTAACAAACCAGCAAGAACATCATCGCCTATGACTCCTAATCCACCTTTGACATCTCTGTCGATTTTGCCTATCAATGAAGGCTTTATGATATCAAATAATCTAAAATATACAAAACTAAGAATCATCTGAGTGATTGTGCCACTACTTAGAACAAATGCGAGCCAAAGACCTATGACTTCGTCGATAACAATGCTTTTGTCATCATGGGTTTTAGTTATGGCTTCATGCTTATCTATCTCTTTTATACCGATGACAGTAATAAGTATGCTTAAAAGAAATAGTGTATCGATGCCCACAAATTGTAAAATTACAAATCCAACTATTCCGGCCAATATACTTCCCATAGTTCCTGGCGCTACTGGCGAAAGTCCGCTATAAAAAAATGTTAAAAAAAGTTTTCTCATATTGTTATTCCTAAGTTATGTAAGAGATGTGGTTTGATGTAATTTCATGAGATTTATGTAAAATTCTTCTTCACTATGGTCTTCTAATAATCCATCGTTTGGAAAGATATCGTCATATAATTTATTGATATTTTCAAATCTATTTGGCATACAAGCACTTAGCAATTTTGCTGATACATCTGTCCTCATTAAAACAGCAGGCGGCAATATGCCAACTCTGAAAAACCTTCTTATCGCATTGGAATTATACTTTATATGTCTGTGAGCACCGTGTGGACAAGTGCTAGTATTTACTAATGTTTTGCAATCTTGACAATACACAAATCTTGATATTACATCGATTTCTATATCAAGTGATTCGTATTTACTGAGTATTGATTTCATCTCATTTTTATCATAATACATGCCGATCCCAGAGTGATTTTTCCCAACGATAAACTTGTTACATCCAAAATTATTTGCACAAATACAATCAAGTATGGCGTCATTATATCCCGCAAAAAGGTAAGTGCTTTCAAATGGAACTACCAAAACTCTATTTTTAGGTAGATAATTTCCTATGGCATATTGTAATATCTCGTATTTTTGATTATATGTCATTTTGTTTTGTATGCTAGCGTGTTTTGAAAGAAAAACAATTACAAGGTCAGTTCTTTCAAGTGTGATTCTAAGTAAGCGTTCATGCGCTCTGTGAAATGGTCTAGCATCCATCATAATAGCTGCTACTGATTTGGCACCACTGTCTTTTATAGCATTTTTGATTTGTTGTTTTACTTTTTTTATGCCATCATAATCAACTTCAAATTTGCCATATATCGAATATCTTCCAAGTCTATCTAAAAAGTCTCTTGTAGCCATATTTTGCGTGTCATAGTTTCCAAATATCTGTTCAATTCGTCTTTTTCGATTGATTTTAAAAAAGCCTTGCGCTATTATATGCCCTCTTACTTTTTCGTCAACTATTATGTCGATTTTTTCACCTTTTTTAAGGCTTGTTATGACTTCTTCGTTTTTTTTGCCAGCAGGCGCCAATATAAAAGGGAAAGGGAAAGGTTTGCCTTTGTAGCATCCCGTATTTTCTACATCTATCGCCTCTTCTTTGCTCATCAATCTATCAACTGGTTTAAAGATTCCTTCTTGGGCATAAGAAAGAGTTGCTAAGGCTTGTATGTCTATAACTATAGATCTATTTTTTCTTGTTGATGCCATATTTCTTCCTTTTTTCCCAAAGACTTTTTCTTGATATTCCTAATTTTTTAGAAAGTTCAGTATCTGGGAATTTATTTTGAAAATTCAAAATTATATGCTTGACATAGTCATCGATAGATAAAATCTCACCTTGTTCAAGTATTTTGCTATTGTTATTTAATTCTATATAAAAATACGGCGCATTTTCTGTTAAATCAGTAGTTGAGATAAAAACAGGTCTATTTTTAATAGCATCAAAAATTTTCACTTTCTCGCTTTTTTTCATCTTTTGCAATTCTGTTATATATATAATTTCATCGGCAGGAGTTTTGTTGATTTTTTCTATAGTATTGGAGCTCGTTAACGATATAAATGAAAATGATTTTTTTATGCTTGAACAATACTCAAAAACCAAAGCATCTGCCATCTTTTGAGAGTTAGTCTTGATTATGGCTGGAAATTTTATCTTATTTGCAACTTTTGGTAAGTTGGAACTCTCAAAAGAGTGCAAAAGGTAGTCTTTGTATGTTGTATTTTCTCTTTGCAATATATCAAAATCATTCAGATGCTTAAGCTTTCGCACAAGTTCTTCAATCATAAAAGGCTTTTGCACATAGTCATTTGCACCTGCTTTTATGGGGTTTGAAACCGTATCATTACTTATGTATGAAATCATAAGTATGATGATTGAATTTTGATGCTTCTTGATAACTGGATAAAAGTTTTGACCAGAGATATTTGTTGAGAGTAAAACAGAATCATACTTATCTTCTTTTAAAGCATCTTGCACAGTTGTTGCTATGTCGCATTTATAACCAATCTCTGTTAATTTTGACGCTATACTTTGTGCTAAATATATCTCATTTTCTACTATTAAAATTTTCATATATTCATCCATCGTGCAAATTTCAATGAAGATGTTGCTTGCACAGCTACACCCTCGCTTCTTCCTATGAAGCCTAGTTTTTCAGTCGTAGTTGCTTTTATATTGATTGAAATTGGCTTTACATGTAGAATTTGGGCTATTGTTTTTCTCATTTTATCTTTAAATTTTCCTAATCTTGGAGTTTGTGCCATTATAGTTATATCACAATTAACAATCTCATATCCAACTTGTGTTACAAAATTATACACTTTTTTTAGTAATTTTTTAGAATCTATATCTTTATATGCGTCATCATCGTCAGGAAAAAGTTCGCCTATGTCCCCAGCCCCTATAGCTCCTAAGAGTGAATCTATAAGTGCATGCAAAGCTACATCTCCATCAGAATGTGCCTT
>JALUMJ010000036.1:0-7670 GCA_027040375.1 Campylobacteraceae bacterium | reverse complement strand
GCTCCAAGCATAATAAGAGACAAATCAGGCAAATTTTGTCCTTTTTCATTAAAGTGTTACAATATTATACACTACCAAAGCTTTTTTTTATCTTTTTTGTGCTAAATTCCAATATCTAAAATAGATTAAGGAGAATATTGAATGTTAGATAAAAATAGTGTAAATGAAAAGTTAAAAGAAGTCATCTATCCTGGATTTGAAAAGGATATAGTATCTTTTGGTTTCATTAAAGACATAGATGTAAAAGACGACAATGTCTATGTAGAATTAGACATAGTTTCATCAAGTGAAGATGTGGCGAAAGAGCTCAAAACTGAAATCACTGCTAAACTTACAAGTTTAGGAGCTTCAAGAGTAGATGTAGCTATAAAGCAACCAAAAGCACCAGCTCAAAAAAGCAATTCACAAAGTGGTAAAAACATAGCTCCACATGTAAAAAACTTTGTTATGGTAAGTAGTGGAAAAGGTGGAGTTGGAAAGACAACTACTACTGTAAACTTAGCCGTAGCACTTGCTAGCCAAGGTAAAAAAGTTGGATTGCTTGATGCTGATATTTATGGACCAAATGTTCCTCGTATGATGGGTATAGTTGGTAAAAATCCAGAAGTAGTAGGCAACAAAGTCAAACCAATGTTGGTAAACGGCGTGGAAGTCATGAGTATGGGAAGCCTTATGGAAGAGGGACAATCTCTCATCTGGAGAGGGGCTATGATCATGAAAGCGATAGAACAATTGCTTCGTGATATTCTTTGGAGTGATTTGGATGTTATGTTTATCGATATGCCACCAGGAACTGGTGATGCTCAGCTAACATTGGCTCAAAGTGTTCCTGTGACAACTGGAATTTGTGTTACAACTCCACAACAAGTTGCACTTGATGATACTGAAAGAAGCTTAGATATGTTCAAAAAACTTCACATTCCAATAGCTGGAATTATGGAAAATATGAGTGGATTTATCTGCCCTGAGTCTGGTAAAGAGTATGATATTTTTGGTAAAGGTACAACTGAACCACTTGCTAAGAAATTTGATACACGAATCTTAGGACAAATTCCAATAGAACCAGCTATTCGAGAAGGTGGAGACGCTGGAAAACCAGTAACATTTTTCCAACCAACTAGCGAAAGTGCAAAAAGATACCAAGAAGCTGCTAGCAAACTATGGGAAGACATAGTAAAGATAAACGAAGAAGGCGGTGTTGATAATGAGGCAATACAGCCAACTATCGGTGTAAATGGAGGAGCAAGTGCTTGCTCTACTACAACAAGTGGCGGTTGAGGCTCTTAAATCTAGCTCTAAGTTTAGAGATACAAAAAAGATAAAAAGAGTTTAAAATTTCTAGGGAGTAATACTTCCTAGAAAAACACAAAAGGCAAAAAGTAGTGAAAAAGATAAAAACTGTAGAAGAATTTAAAGAGTTGGTTTCAAGCATAGAAGCCAAAGGATATAAAAAACCACTTGGTTTTGGGATTGCTAAAGTTGATAGAGGTCAGTTAAATTATGATTTGATACTCCAAGCAAATTTTCCAGTGATAAATTGGGATGAAAATTTTGGTTCAGCTTCCGTATTTTTAGAAGCTTTAGTCAAAAGTGGTGTTGAAGTTGATTTTAGTGGTAGTGAATTTGTAAGTAGTATAAATAAAAAATTTGTAAAATTTGCATATAAGGCATTTTATTCATTTTTAGATTCTGCTATTGGTGATGCTCATAAAAATGTACAAGTTATAAATATGCTTAAATGGATAAGCGAAGATATAAAGCTAAGCGATTATAAAATCGTATTTATATTTGAAGATGATGCACCAAAAAGTGTTGAGAGTGTCTATCTTAAGCTTTATGCGCTTTCAAGCGGGAAAGCAGGGCTTAGAAGTCTAAATCTAAATGGAGCCTTTGGTGTACTGCCAAATGTTGCATGGAGCGGAAGAGAGCCGATAGAGTTAGAATGGCTCAGAGTCAATGAGATAGAATTAAAACTGCTTGGCGAGTACCCAACTATAGATAGTGTGGATAAATTTCCAAGATATCTTTCACATATAATCCCTGCCCAAAACACTAGGATTTTAGATAGTTCAAAAGTGAGAATGGGAGCACAATTGGCAGCTGGAACTACAGTTATGCCAGGAGCTAGCTATATAAACTTCAATGCTGGAACGACTGGCGCTGTTATGGTTGAAGGAAGAATTAGCTCATCAGCGATAGTGGCAAAAGGAAGCGATGTAGGCGGAGGTGCAAGCATACTTGGAGTACTAAGTGGCACAAATGGAAACCCAGTAGGCATAGGAGAAAACACACTTCTAGGAGCAAATTCTGTCACAGGAATCCCTCTTGGTGATGGATGTATCGTAGATGCAGGAATCGCCATACTAGAAGGCACAAAGATTGCGGTAACCTCTAGCCAATTGGCTAAGATAAAAGAAGTAAATCCAGATTTTACATATAAAACTAGTGATGAAATACAATTTTTCAAAGGATTAGAGTTATCAGGAATGAACGGCATACATTTTAGACAAAACAGTACAAATGGTATGATTCAAGCACTTAGAAGTCAACGAGAAGTTGTTTTAAATGAAGAGTTACATTAGATGATTTTAGGGGGTTCTTGAATCCTCTAAATTCTCACCTTTATTGTCACCTTTTTTATTTATACTTGCACTAAATCGTGAACTAATTTTTTTCTCACTTGAGAGCTCTAGGGCTATCTGGAACTAAGGTGCGCGATGAGCTTAATCTTTTTTTAGCCGAGATATATCGCGTAAGCATCCTATGTTTTGTTTTTTCTAGAGTAGGTGCGATATCAAATATTGTTTCTTGTTTACTTGATAACATTTCTACAAGTTTATTTTGCAGGTTTGCACATAATTGGATGAGGGTAATCACAGATTTGGAAGAATTTGATTTTTTGTATTCTATAAAATCAGCTATAAGGTGCTGTGTTAAACTAGCAAAGATGTATTGGAATTTTAAGCCGTTTTTGTTTAAGACATCTAAGCTAAAAAGCTGATGCTCATAGCAATTTTTGTTAATTTATTGACAAATTTCTTTTTATGGCCACTGAAAAATTCTTCTCCTCTTTTGAAAAACTTATCTTGTTTGGTGATATTTATCTTTGTAATCAAAATTTCTTCTTAACAGGTGCTATTATAACTAATTTTTTATAAATTATGTAAAGAAATTATTTCATTATGGTATAATCGCACAAAAATTATAGGATTAGTGTAAAAATGGTAGAAGTAAATAATTTGACGATGAGATATGGTGAGAGAGTGCTCTTTGAAAATATAAATTTAAAATTTGATGTTGCAAAAAGATATGGTTTGATTGGTGCAAATGGTGCTGGCAAAACGACGCTTATGAAGATTTTATCAAAGCAGATACAACCAACTAATGGCAATATATCTGTTCAAAATGGACTTAGAGTAGGAACTCTTAGTCAAAATCAGTATGCCTTTGAGGATTTCACCTTAAAAGATGCCGTTATGTATGGTAACAAACGGCTTTATGATACTGTAAAAGAAAAAGATGATTTATATATAAATGGTGATTTTGAAGATGAAAAAGTCAATGATAGATTGGCCGAGCTTGAGATGATTTATGCTGAAGAAGACCCAACTTATGAAGTAGATATAAATATCGAAAAAACGCTTACTGCTCTTGGTTTTCCAGTGGAGACTCATGAAGATTTGATGAGTTCGCTTTCAGGTGGAGATAGATTTAAGATTTTGCTTGCTCAGGTTTTGTACTATAAACCAGAAGTTTTGTTTTTAGATGAGCCAACAAATAACCTTGACCTTGAAGCTATCGCTTGGCTTGAAGGACAGTTGAAAAGACACGAGGGAACTATGGTTGTTATCTCTCATGATAGACACTTTTTAAACTCAATTTGTACAAATATACTCGACCTAGATTTTAAGAAAGTAAGAGAGTTTAGTGGGAATTATAATGATTGGTATATAGCTGCAAATTTGGTGCAAAAACAACAAGAATTGGATAGAAATAAAAAACTAAAAGAGAAAGAAGAGTTAGAAGCATTTGTAAGAAGATTTTCAGCAAACGCTTCAAAAGCAAAACAAGCAACAAGCCGACAGAAAAAACTTGATAAATTAGATATTGAAGATTTACAAAGCTCAACTAGAAGAGATCCAAGTATCGTTTTTAAGGCAAAAAGAGAGATAGGAAATGAAATCTTAGAGGTAGAAAATATCTCTAAAAGTTTTGATGAGAAAGTTTTGGACAATATGAGTTTTCGCGTCGAAAAAGGTGATAAGATAGCACTAATCGGACCAAATGGCATAGGTAAAACAACGCTACTTAGTATAATCATAGGAGATTTGCAAAGTGATGAGGGCAAGATAAAATGGGGGGCTACGATAGAGCCTAGTTATTTTCCTCAAAATACTACTGATTTGATAGATGGAGACGAACTTTTATACGAATGGCTACAAGGTTTTGGAGAAAAAAAAGACTTAGATGAGGTGAGAAAATGTCTTGGAAGGATGCTATTTTCTGGAGAAGAACAAAAGAAAAGCATCAAAAGCATAAGTGGTGGTGAAAAACACAGAATGATGCTATCAAAAATGATGTTACAAAGAGGAAACTTTTTGGTCTTAGATGAGCCTGATAACCACTTAGATTTAGAAGCCATCATTGCCCTTGGTGAGGGTTTGTATAACTTTGGAGGCAATGCTATTTGCGCCACACACGATAGAGAACTCATAGATGCTTTTGCAAATAGAATTATAGAGCTAAAAGAAGACGGAAGCTTTATAGACTTTAAGGGAAACTATGAAGAGTATAAAGAACACATCGGAAGTTAAGATTAAAAATTTGGGGCAAGTGCCTCTTTACAAAGCCTAGTAATGGCTTTGTAATTTTTATTTTTAATTTTATCTTTCGGAACTATCCAACTTCCTCCTACGCAAAGAACATTTTTTAGATTTAAAAAATCTTTAAAATTTTCTTTGTTTATGCCTCCAGTGGGACAAAAAGACATATCAGGAAAAGGTCCTGCTACAGCTTTTAAGTGAGCTATTCCTCCACTAGTGATGGCAGGAAATAACTTGCACTGTTTTATGTTTTTATTTCTAGCAAACATCATTTCACTAGCAGTTGAAACTCCTGGAATCAAAGATATATCGTGTTTTATGCATCCAAGCACTAACTCTTCATTTATCCCAGGGCTAAAGATAAATTGTGCTCCAGAGTTGATAGAATTTTCTAAGTCAGTTTTGTTACAAACTGTTCCTGCACCCACACTCATATCGGGCAATTTTTTTGAGATTATTTCTATAGCTTTTAAGCCAGCATCTGTCCTAAGGGTAATTTCCATTATATTCACTCCGCCTTCCATCAAGGCATAAGCTAGAGGTAAAGCATCATCGACATTTTCTATCGCAATCACTGGTATGATTGGCGAGATTTTCATAATTTCTATAGAATTCATCAGTTTTCCTCGTAATTAAATATACTAGCCCCATGTTCTGCGTCTGATATATTGTGGCGAAATACTCCAAACAGCTCTCTTCCAACACCTATATAGTTCTGACTTAAGTCTATTTTTATTGGTTTTCGTTTTTCTATATCTTCTACATGTAAGGTTATCTTTTTATTTATGATATCTAAGTGTATTATGTCTCCCGTTTTTATCTTTGCTAAAACCCCGCCGTCTATCGCTTCAGGTGTTAAGTGTATGGCTGAGGGAACCTTGCCTGATGCTCCTGACATCCTTCCGTCTGTGATAATTCCTACTTTATATCCTCTGTCTTGTAAAACTCCCATAGGTGTCATAAGGCCGTGAAGCTCTGGCATACCATTAGCTTTTGGACCTTGATGTCTTACAACTGCTATAAAGTCTTTTTCCAATTCACCTCTTTTAAATGCCTCTTGCAGCGCCTCTTGTGACTCAAATACTACCGCAGGCGCTAAGATATCAAGATGCCCCTCTTTTAATGCTGAAGTTTTCATCACGCTTCTGCCAATATTTCCCTCAAGAACTCTAAGCCCTCCCTCGTCGTTAAAAGGTTGATTTTCTTTTGATATGATTTCTTCGTCTCTTGAGCTTAGCACATCATCTCTATATCTTAAAACACCGTTTTCTAAAAAAGGCTCAACTACATAGTTTTTAAGTCCCTTGCCCATTATGGTTTCTACATCTTCATGCACTAAGCCAAGCTCTAAGAGTTGATGTATCACAACACTTAAACCACCAGCTTCTCTAAAACCATTTACATCTGCTTTTCCGTTTGGATAGAGTTTGCAGATTAAAGGAGTGACGCTAGAAATCGCGTCAAAGTCATCCCAGTTTATGATGATACCAGCTGATCTTGCCATAGAGATAAGGTGTAAAGTTTGATTTGTTGAACCTCCCGTTGCCATAAGTCCAACTATAGCATTTACAAAACTTCTTTCATCAACGATTTGTGCTATTGGTTTATAATTTTTCATTAGTTGCTTGCAAGCAAATTTTGTTAATTCTTCTCTAAGAGGAGTGTAAGCATTGACAAAAGAGCTATTTGGAAGCTGTAAGCCCATCATCTCTAAAACCATTTGATTTGAATTGGCAGTTCCATAAAAAGTACAAGTTCCGCTGCTATGATAAGATTCTGATTCTACTTTTAGTAACTCTTTTTTATCTATTTTTCCTTGTGCATACTCTTGTCTAAATTTTGCTTTAGATGCATTATCGATTCCAGTAGTCATGGGACCAGCTGACATAAAAATAGCTGGCAAATGTCCAAAACTCATGGCAGCTGTGAAGAGACCTGGCACAATCTTGTCGCAAACCCCTAGATATATGGCCGCATCATATACATTATGAGACAGTCCAATAGCAGCCGATTGAGCTATGGAATCTCTACTGTAAAGGCTAAGCTCCATACCAGATTGTGATTGAGTTACGCCATCACACATGGCAGGCACCCCACTTGCTACTTGTGCTGACGCCCCATGCTTAAGCAATGTTTTTTTGATAATATCAGGAAAATATTTAAATGGCTCATGAGCAGAAAGCATATCATTATATGCCGTGATTATAGCGATATTTGGTATATCAGTGGTTTCCAGCGTTTTTCTTTTGTTTTTATCCATAGATGCCAAGGCGTGAGCCACATTGCTACATCCCAGGCAATCTCGATTTGTTTTGCATTTGATTTTTGCATTTTTGATTTTTTCTTTATAGACAATTCTACTTTTTTGTGATCGATTGATTATGTTTTTTGTTACTTCTAAAATAACTTTGTTCATGCGTAATATACCTCTATATTTTTTGTTTTTTGATTTAAAATGGAACTAACTGGATATTTGTTAAAATCATCCATATCTTTCGCTATGTTGTAGATACCAAATTTCTCTTCTCCTTCAAAATGAAGAAAAATATGTTTAGCATTTAATATAGCAGCTCTAGTAAGACCGAGTCTATGAAATTTCACATCTTTTTGCCTAACAGCCAATGTAAAATCTCTGTTTTTAAGGCTAAAAGCTTCTGTAAATTTTTCATTATTTGGAAAAAGAGATGCAGTATGCCCATCATTTCCCATTCCCAATACGATAACATCTATAGGGATTATTTTGTCTTTTGCAGTTTTTTCATAAATGATTTTAGCATCTTCAAGATTGGTCTCTTGCTGAAACATTCCTATAAAATTTGCTTTTTTTGCATAATTTTTTAAAAGATA
>JALUMJ010000035.1 GCA_027040375.1 Campylobacteraceae bacterium | reverse complement strand
ATCAAATTATATCATAAGTAAGAAAATAAGTCCTTTTTTATGTTTTTTTTTAGGTTTATCTCGATACACTAAACTAACTAAATAATTCTAGGAGAAACTTATGAGTATAACAAAAAGAGTTACATTTATAGCAAAAGATGGTTGCGAAGAGAAATTAAAAGAACTTTTAGAAGCTATGGTTGAGCCATCTAAGGCAGAAGAGGGATGTTTAAATTATAATATTTATCAATACAAACAAAATCCTAAAAAATTTATGGCAGTAGAAACTTGGGCTGATGATTATAGGCTTGATGGACATAAAAACTCAGCTCATTATAAGATTTACAAAGCTTCATATGAGCCATTTATAGTGGATAAATATTCAAATGACCTTGAGTTTTTAGTGACGCTTTGAGATGAAAAATTTATGGGATTATACAGAGTCTAAAACATATATTGGAGATTTAAATCTTAGGGTTTATACCTCAAACCTGTTGGGTAAAAACGATGAATTGGTCTTGCACGGTGGCGGTAATACATCTGTAAAATCAAAAGTAGATGATGAAGATATACTTTTTGTTAAAGGAAGCGGATGGGACTTGGTTTCTATAGAAGCTGAGGGTTTTTCTCCTGTTAGACTTGATAAACTTTTAGAGATGGCTAAGTTAGAAAAGTTGAGTGATTCGGATATGGTTTCCTCTCAAAAAAAAGCGATGATAAATCCATCGGATCCAAACCCTTCTGTTGAAGCTATTTTACACGCACTCATACCTTTTAAATATGTTGACCATACTCACGCAGATGCTATAGTTACTATATCAAACTCAAAAAACGGTAAAAAGATCATAGAAGAGCTTTTTCCAAACTTTTTGATTGTACCTTATGTGATGCCAGGCTTCTTGCTAGCTAAAAAGATATATGAGATGACACGAGATTTTGATTGGTCTTTTTGTGATGGCATTATCTTGCTTAATCACGGCATCTTTACCTTTGATAATGATGCAAAAAAATCTTATGATAAGATGATTAATGCAGTTGGTGAGGCAGAAGATTACTCGGACGAGTTTGCTTCTGTTGCGCTTAAACCTTTACATGTAGAGCAAGATTTTGATATAGAAAAATTGCGAGATATTATCTCTAATGAGAAAAAATATGATGTTTATATGCGTATAAATCAGTCAGATTTGGCAAAATTTTATGCTTCAAGAGAAAATTTAAATTCATTTGCCACTAGGGGAGTTTTGACACCTGAGCATATAATAAGAACAAAAAGAGTTCCACTTGTGTTAGTAGATGATGATATTTTAAAGGCTGTTAAAAATTTTAAAGATGAATATGTAAAATATTTTAAAAAATATAAAAAAGATGAGATTTGTTTAAATCCTGCGCCAAATTATGCCATTGTAAAAGACTTTGGAGTAGTAACATTTGGTAAAAACGAAAAAGAAGCAAATATTATAAATGATATTATTAGTCACACTATGCTAGCAGTTTTAAGAGCAGATAAACTAGGTGGCTATCAAAGCATAAGTGAAAAAGATAGCTTCGATATGGAGTATTGGGAATTGGAGCAAGCGAAATTAAAATGAAATATTTGTTAGCGATAGACGCAGGAACAGGTAGTGTAAGAGCAGTTATCTTTGATACTTTGGGTAACCAAATAAGCGTGGCTAGTAGAGAATGGATACATTTAGAAGAGCCACATGTAAAAAATAGTATGAGTTTTGATTTTGATAAAAATTGGACTCTTACATGTGAGTGCATAAAAGAGGCAATAGTCGATATAGATGCTAAGGATATTTTATCCTTGAGTGCCACTAGCATGCGAGAGGGAATTTTGCTTTATGATAAAAACGGTTGCGAGCTTTGGGGAGTAGCAAATGTTGATGCAAGAGCTGGTGAAGAAGTTAAATATCTGAAGGAAAATTTTAAAGGCATAGAAGAAGAGTTTTATAAAAAATCAGGTCAAACATTTGCTCTAGGAGCGCTTCCAAGGATTTTGTGGCTAAAAAATAATAGACCTAAAATCTACGATAAAGTCGCATCAGTTTCCATGATAGGAGATTGGATTTTGGCTCGTCTTTGCGGTGTGATAGCCACTGATCCGAGCAATGGCGGAACAACAGGCATATTTTCACTAAAAAACAGAACTTGGGCGCCTAAAATGGCTAAGAAGATTGGCTTGAAAGATGATATTTTTCCGCCAGTTTATGAAGCAGGTACTTTGATAGGGCATGTGAGTAAAATCGCCTCATCCAAAAGTGGGCTAAGTATTGATACAAAAGTAGTGATGGGTGGTGGAGATGTTCAACTTGGATGTGCAGGTTTAGGAGTGGTAAGCGATGGAGATATTGCGATTTTAGGAGGCTCTTTTTGGCAACAAGTCATCAATATATCTAGCGATACAATTCCACCAAAAGACATGTCTATTCGAGTCAATCCACATGTTGTGGGTGGACTTTCTCAAGCAGAGGGTATTACATTTTTTAGCGGACTTGTGATGCGTTGGTTTAGAGATGCTTTTTGCGATATGGAAAAACTTGAAGCAAAAGAAAAAGGTACAGGCATTTATGAGATTTTAGAAAAAAAAGCAGCGAGCGTTCCTGTCGGTTCAAATGGAATAATTCCTATATTTTCTGACAGTATGAATTATGGAAGATGGTACCATGCGAGCCCTAGTTTTCTAAATCTATCAATCGACCCACTTGTTTGCAACAAAGCCTCGATGTTTAGAAGTTTAGAAGAAAATGCTTGCATAATTTCAGCCATAAATCTAGAAAAAATCAAAGAATTTACAAATATATCACCAAAAGAGATAGTTTTTGCAGGAGGAGCTAGCAAGGGTGAGCTTTGGTGTCAAATCTTAAGTGATATCACCGGATGTCTTGTAAAAGTACCAAAAATCAAAGAAGCCACAGCCCTAGGTGCTGCGATGAGTGCGGGAGTAGGAGCTGGAATTTACAAAGATATAAAAAGCGCTTCAAAAGAGTTAGTAGTTTGGGGAAAAACATATAAACCAAATTTGCAAAATACAAAATTATATGAACAAATCAAACAAAGATGGAAAAAAGCTTACAAAGAACAGCTGAAATTAGTAGATAAAAATATTACAACTTCCATGTGGAAAGCCCCTGGATTATAAAGTCTTTAGCGATGGCTTTATAAGATTTTTTCTTAGGGGACAAATCCTCCCGTTGGTCTGAGCCCCACGAAAGAATCTTGTAAAACCCTCGCTATCTTTCTTTTGTTTAATCAATTTTTTGTATAATACAGCAATTTATTTTAATTAGGAATATATATGTCAAGAATGAGTAATGCCCAAGCCCTGCATCTGATACGAAATGCTGATTTGAATGAGCTTGGACGAATGGCGACACAGAGAAAAAGAGAATTGCATCCTGACAAAACTACATCTTTTATAGTTGATAGAAATATAAATTATACAAATGTTTGTTGGGTCGATTGTAAGTTTTGTGCATTTTATCGTCATGCAAATGCTGATGATGCTTATGTGCTTAGCTTTGAAGAGATTGGCAAAAAGATTGAAGAATTGCTTGAGATTGGTGGCACACAGATACTTTTTCAAGGTGGTGTTCATCCTAAACTAAAGATTGAGTGGTATGAGGATTTAGTGGAGTGGATAAGCAGCCATTATCCTACTATCACAATTCATGGTTTTTCGGCTATCGAGATTGATTATATCGCTAAAATTTCTAAAATTTCTTATAAGGAAGTTTTGCAAAGATTAAAAG
>JALUMJ010000034.1 GCA_027040375.1 Campylobacteraceae bacterium | reverse complement strand
AAATTCTGCACTATATGTTGTTCTCTTTCTGCTCATTATAATATCTCCAATTAATTTTGTATTATTTTACCATTTAGGAATATAAATATTTTTGAAATTGATTATTTTTCTTGGGGACATTATAAATTGAAAAATTATATATTTGGTGAGGGTTTGCCTATATAGTAACCTTGTGCAAAATCTACTCCCATTTGAGTGATTATATCTAAGACTTCTTTAGAGTGAACATATTCAGCTATTGTTTTTATGTCTAATTTATTTGCAAAGCTTATTATTGTTTGAGTTAAAATTTTCATATCGTCGTTTTTATCGATATTTTTTATTAAACTGCCGTCTAATTTGATATAATCTGGTTGAAGTTTTAAAATTCTTTCAAAATTAGAATAACCACTTCCAAAATCATCAATCGCAATCTTAGCACCAAATGATTTAACAGCTTCAGTAAATTTCAGTACGGTGTCGTAATTGTTTATTCCTTCACTTTCAAGGATTTCAAAAACTACCCATGAGCCTATATCGTACTCATTTAAAATATCAAAGATAAATTTATTTGTTGTTTTATTTGATATGTCTTGAAAAGAGAGATTCACAGAAAATTCTATACTAGAACGCTCAAAGGCACTAAATGCTTTTTTGATTATACTTCTTGAAAGTTGCGGATATAGTCTTGAGTGCTTGGCTATATCTAAAAATTCAAAGGGCATAAGTATATTTGAATCTTCTTTTTTTATTCTCATAAGTGTTTCATATTTATTTGTTTTTTTTGTTTTCGTGTCCATGATAGGCTGAAAATATGGAATAATCGAGTCGTTCTCTAAAGATTTTTTCAATATATTTATAATTTTTGTATTATTTATGTACTCTTCTTCTTTTTTATTATTGACATCATGTATGACATAAGATTTTTGTATTCTTTTTGCTTCTTTGTATGCAATGGAAGCTAATTTTAGTAAGCCTTTCTTTCCTTGAGCACAACCTATTGTAAAAGAAATATTAATATCAATACCTTTACATGTAAGTCCAGTTTTTGAGATTTTAAGACTAAGCTTCTTTATGTATGCACTTAATTCTTTTTTGTCATATTTTGAAGGTATGAGTATGGCATAAACATCTGATTCAAACTTGTATAAAATTGATTCAGGCGTTGGCATATTGTCTTTTATCCAGAGTGAAAATATCTTTAAAATTTCATCACCAAAGTCGTTTCCATATATAGTATTGATAGCTTGAAATGAATCAATATTTAGGATTATTAGTGTTAAATCATTTTTTAGTGAGTATTTTATTTTGTCTTTTATCAACTGCATTCTGTTTGGAAGTTTTGTGTGTGTATCTATATACGCATTATCTCGTATAACTTTTTTACTAATAGCGAGTTCAGTTATATTGTGCGCTATCAACAAATATTCCAAAAGTTTATGATTGGTGTCAGAGATTGGAATGATGGAACATTGCACGATAGAGTCACCATGATTTAGTGCATTTAAAACCAGTGTTCCCTCCCAAGATTGCTCATTTTTGAGTGTTTCTTGTATCTCACTTAATTCTTCTTCTTGTGATTGCAAAAAATAATCTAGATTTTTATTTAAACACTCCTTTTTTGTGCATAATGTAATTTGGCAAAAAGATCTATTAGCATATGTGATTTTAAAATCTAATCCTAGTTTTACTAGAGATGCACTTTGTTCGAAAGCATCAATATACCCTTGCTTTGGATTGATATAATTATCTGTGCTTACTGTTTTGTTTGAAAAATTTTTTAGCTTCAGTAAAGATATCAAAAAAATCAAGAGCAATATCAAAAAAGATATATTTTTAAGATTATAAAAGATTGTATAAAACAAAAATAAGCATAAAAAAACAACAAAAATATTTATATAAGTTTTTATGTTTTTGCCCATTTTCCTCAAAACCTTTTTTTGAATTATGAAACTCTATCTAAAATGACTTAAAATAGTCATAAAATTTATAATGCACATGCTAAGTTTATAAATCGGCAATTTGAAGCATATTTTAAACAAAATTTTTATATAATCCTTATTCGTTTAAAATCTCACACATGCCAATCCTATAAAGGTTGCAGAAATATTCTGTTGATGGGCGTGGAGGCTAAACCAAAAATTAACATAAGGAGAGCTTCATGGTAAGCATGAAAGACTTGTTAGAATGTGGTGTACACTTTGGACACCAAACTAGAAGATGGAACCCAAAAATGAAAAAATACATTTTTGGCGAAAGAAAAAATATCTATATTATAGATTTACAAAAAACACTTCGTTTTTTTAGATACACTTATAATGTGGTAAAAGATGCGGCAGCTGAGGGACAAACAATGTTATTTGTTGGTACTAAAAAGCAAGCTAGCGGTGCAGTTAAAGAGTATGCTGAGGCTTGTGGAATGCCATATGTAAACCACAGATGGTTAGGCGGAATGTTAACTAACTATCAAACTATCAAACAATCAATCAGAAAACTTGATATCATCGAAAAGATGGAAGAAGATGGACAGATTGAATTGCTTACAAAAAAAGAAGCTTTGATGCTCAAGAGAAAGAAAATTAAACTTTTGAATTATCTTGGCGGAATTAGAAATATGAAAACGATACCTGATATGATTTTTGTAATCGATACAGTAAAAGAAAATATTGCTGTACAAGAAGCAAGAAGACTTGGTATAAAAGTTATAGCTCCATTGGATACAAACTGTGATCCTGATCTCGTAGATTTACCAATTCCTGGAAATGATGATGCTATTCGTTCAGTTAGACTTTTCTGTAGAGAGATGGCGGAAGCTATGAATGAAGGAAGAGAATTAAGAGAGCAAGATGCGGCAGCTGATGAAGTACAAGATGAAATAATGACTAAAGAAGTTGAAAAAACTGAGACAGTAGAAGAAGTAGTAAGTGAGCCAGTAACTGAAAAAGTAGCTACTAGCGAAGCACAATCAAAAGAAGTAGTAGAGGAAAAATAATGGCAGCGATTAGTGCACAATTGGTAAAACAATTAAGAGAGATGACCGGTGCTGGTATGATGGATTGTAAAAAAGCTCTTACTGGAACTGATGGTGATATAGATAAAGCAGTAGATGTTTTAAGAGAAAAAGGTTTGGGGAAAGCAGCAAAAAAAGCTGATAGATTAGCTAGTGAAGGTTTGATAAGTGTTGAGGTAAGTCCTGACCATAAAATTACAACTATGACCGAAATCAATTCAGAAACTGACTTTGTTGCTAAAAATGAACATTTTATAAATCTTACAAGCAATACTGCAAAACATATCATGGAAAATGATATAAGTAGCGTTGAAGAACTTATGAGCACACAAATAAACGGAACAAATTTTGAAGAAGATTTTAATACTCAAGTTTCTAAAATTGGTGAAAATGTAGTTGTAAGAAGATTTGCTACATTAAAAGCTGGTGAAAACGGTGTAGTAAATGGCTATTGTCACTCAAATGGACGAGTTGGAGTAATAATCTCAGCAAAATGTGAAAATGAAGAAGCAGCAACTAAAAGCGCAGAGTTTATCAGACAGCTATGTATGCATGCAGCTGCTATGAAACCTACATTTTTAAGCTATACACAGCTTGATCCTGATTTTATAGAAAAAGAGACAGTTGCTTTTAGAGCTGATATTGAAAAGCATAATGAAGAATTAGCTAGGATGAAAAAACCTCTAAAAAAAGTTCCGATGTATGGCAGTCAGTTGCAACTTACTGATGAAGTAATGGAGCAAGCTA
>JALUMJ010000033.1 GCA_027040375.1 Campylobacteraceae bacterium | reverse complement strand
TTGTCGAAAAAGCAAATGATATACTCGAAGGTGCAAGCAAAGGAAATAGTGCTATCTTACATACAGGTTTTGATGCTCCGCCAGATACTTTGGAACATGAATGTGTTCAAAGAGGATACGCAGAGTACATGAAGATAAAAGACGATATGAATCTGCCTTTTCTAAATACAAAAGCCCTTGTCGTTGCTTGGAATGATGAGCAACTTGAAAAGTTAGATGCCATAAGAAAAAAAGGATTAGGAAACGGAGTAAAAGAGTTAGACCTTTTATCTCACGAACAAATTATAAAAAGAGAACCAAATCTTTCTCTTGATGCAAAAGGGGCGATTTTGGTTCACGGTGAGTCTTTGATAGACCCTTGGAGTGCACCTTTGGCATATCTCAAAAAAGGTATAAACTGTGGCGGAAAGACAGCATTTTCACACGAAGTAAAAGATGGACATTATAATGGTGAATACTGGGAGTTAGAGACTTCGCAAAAGCCTATAAGAGCAAAAGTTATAATCAACGCGGCTGGACTTTATGGTGATATCGTTGATGCCATAAAAGGCTCAAAAGATTTTAAGATTATACCAAGAAAAGGGCAATTTGTCATCTTTGATGAAACTGCTTACAACCTTATAAACTCTATAATTTTACCTGTTCCTACAAAAAGAACCAAAGGAGTGGTTATCACTAAAACTGCTTTTGGCAATATCTTAGTAGGTCCTACTGCCGAAGACCAAGAGAGCAGGACAGACTCTCAAACAGTCAAAGAAACGCTCGAAGATTTAAAGACTAAAGCATTTCATATGTTGCCTTCTTTGAAAAATCATAAAGTTACTGCAACTTTCGCAGGGCTCAGGCCGGCATCTGATGAAACTTATTATCGAGTAAAAATCAATGATGACAAAAACTGGATAACAGTGGGGGGCATAAGATCAACCGGACTTACCTCTTCTTTGGGACTCGCGAAGCATATATTTGAACTTAATAATACAAAATATGAAAAAAGCCCAAAAGCCGATGAAAAAATATCAGTTCCAAACATAAGTGAATTTGCCCCTAGAGATAATCAAAAAGAAGGTTATGGAAAAATAGTCTGCCATTGTGAATGCGTAACAGAGCGAGAAATAAAAAATGCATGTCACGGCGAAAGTGGAGCTGGAAATATCGGTGGCTTAAAAAGAAGAACGAGAGCTATGATGGGACGATGTCAAGGCTTCAACTGTGAAGCTGCCATCACAAAAATCTGCGAAAATGAGGTAAAAAATCATGAATAATGTACAAATAGCTATCATTGGAGCAGGACCTGCTGGAATCAGTGCGGCGTTAGAATTAAAAAAGCTTGGGTATAGTGATTTGATTGTTTTTGAAAGAGAAGATGAAGCAGGGGGCACACCAAGACATTGTGGGCATTTAGGTTTTGGAATGTTTGAATTCAAAAGAATCTTATCTGGACCAGACTATGCAAAAAAATTAGCCAACCTAGCTTCACAAAACGGTATCAATATACAATTAAAATCTACACTTACAAAGATAGAAGACGGGGTGCTCACCTTTAGTACACCTGAGGGCATAAAACAGTATAAGCCTACATGTACACTCTTTGCTCTTGGTGCGAGAGAAACTCCAAGATCGGATAGACTTGTTTCAGGTACTAGAAGTCCAAATATCATAACTACAGGAGCTTTACAAAGATTTGCCTATCTGCAAAAAATCAAACCTTTTGACAGAGCTGTTATAATTGGTAGCGAAATAGTCAGTTTTTCAGCTATCATGAGTGCAAAACATGCCGGTATAAAAATCGAAGCAATCATAGAGGAAAAAGAGGAAATAGATACTTTTTGTATCGTCAAATATATGGTTAAATATCTATTGAAAATTCCTGTACTCACAAATACAAAGCTTAAAAACATAAATGGTGAAGATAAAAAAGTCACCAGCGTGACTGTATCATCTGATGAGAGCGAAAAAGAAATACCATGTGATGGCGTTATATTTACCGGTCAATTTATACCAGAGAGCTCAATCATGCAAAAATCTTTTGATGATTTTAACTTTAGCAATAATTCGCTCTACATCTCACAAAATTTTCAAGCCAAAAATGACAGTTTCTTTGTCGCAGGAAATGCCCTAAGGGGTGCTTTGGCAGCCTTTAAATGCTATTTTGAGGGTAAAAAAGTTGCAAAAAATATACATGATTTTATAAGATTTAAACATGAACCAGAACTCATCAAAATCGAGGCTGATGAAAATATATCTTGGTATTATCCAAGCATGATAGATTTAAAATCACCAACAAAACAACATTTAACCGCACTTAGACTGAAAAAAAGGGCAAAAGGAGTGATAAAAGTTCTGCTAAACGGCAGAATGATTTACAAAAAAAATATACATGCATTTCCATTTATGAGTATAAATATACCATGGAAAGACATAGAATTAAAACCAAAAGATGTAATCAAACTAGAATTTGTGAGCAATTAACGGAAACCACAAAACTAACCGTGTAAATCCTTATGATATTTCACTAGATATCTTTATTTTGGATTTGCACTGTTATTTAACAATGTCCGAAATTGAGAATTTTAACTAATTTTTTGAAAGACGAGAGTAAAAATAGGCTCATTTGGACTTATGTTCGCAGTCTAAATGATTTGTTATACATTTACACAATCTTAATAAGCTTGTAGTCATAGTCATAAATATATATTTCTTTAAAAATTTTTTCATTTGATAAATAAATGTCACTTATAACATTTTTAAGTTCTTTTATATTCTCACTAATTGGATAATGAAAAGGACTAAAACATCCAATGATTAAAATTCCTTGACCATATTCTTTGTAAACATTTTGTATAGATGGCTTATTGTATTTTTTTTCTGTGACACTTCTTAGTATTTCTTTGAAATCATCAACATTAATCAACTTAGGTGTTGTTTTTGTCCACTCTTTATCTTCGGAAACACTAGTAGTTAGACTTCTTGCATGTTCAGAGGTTATAAAAGCATCTGTAATCTCAATCCAGTTTTTTATTCCATTTATTTCAATTAAAGCATCAGGTGGTTCTGGTTTATCTAATATATCTACACAATTTTTATTATAATTTTGAAATGCTTTCAAAACTGAATCTTCATGAGCTTCTTTTACTTCACTGCGTTTCATAAAATATTATCCTTTTGTATAACGGTCGCGCCCGTATAGCGGGCACGAACAACGGTTGAATATAGCCAATAAATTGCCGCTAGGTAATTTATTAGCTACTATGAGACTGTGAAAGAACCCAACTTCAAACACTATAAAATATTCTACCAAAAGTACCCTAAAATTAACCACAATAAAACCACTAAAATGCTATAATATCACTATACATAAAGGGTTTAAATGGGTATATACAAACAAGGCTTAAACCGTAAACAGCAACTAATGTTTCCACCAAGTTTAGATGAGTTAGTAAAAGAAGATAATGTAGTTCGTGCAATAGAAGCATATGTAGATACATTAGATATTTTTAAACTAAACATAAAAACGAAAAAAAGCCTAATTAAAGATGGACAACCAGCATTTCATCCAAAACTACTCCTAAAAATATATATCTATGGCTACCTAAATAAAATAAGAAGCAGTAGAAAACTAGAAACAGAGATATATAACGTCCCCAAATGTCAAGACCAATTCAAAATTTCTTTTTATTCCACCTCTTATGCTACCCCAAGTAACACACTTTTAGCATCAAAGCATTTATTATTAGCACCTTTATAATAAGCTTCATCAG
>JALUMJ010000032.1 GCA_027040375.1 Campylobacteraceae bacterium | reverse complement strand
CCTTTACCGTTAGTGTCGATACTGCCACCCTCTAAGATAAAATCTATATCTCTCAGGGGTGATTTGAAAAATTGCTGCTCATTTAGTTTTGTATTGACTCTATCATCTTTTTCGTATCTAAATTTTTCGCCCCATGCATTAAATTTAAAATTTAAAATCTCCAACTTGCTATCTTTATAGATACAAATCCCACCAAAATCCCTTATCCAAGTATCATCTGTATCGATTTGTAGTACTTCGATATTTTCTGATTTTGGCAAGAAGCGTAAAGTTTCTAGTTTATCAGCAGACAAAATCACGCATTTTTGATACTCTACAATGGCTTTTATAAGCTTGATATAGCTTTGATGTATCTCATCTAAGCTATGTTCCCAATCACTTTTAATATAAGGAAAAACTAACATTATATATTCTTGTTTTTCCCATTCGGCTGGCAGTTTTATTGGCAAAATTAATCCTTGTAATTCTCACATTATTATATCTAAAAATGTTACAAGAAGTTACATAATATAAAAAAATTATAAGCAAGACGAACAATATCTTGACCTTTTGTTAGAATCACAGTATAGTTTAAAGGAATAAAAAAAGGAGCTTCCAGCATATGGAACAAGTAAAATTGGGTAACCCCGCGGTAGTAGGTCTAGCTGGATTCGGAATGACAACATTCTTATTGCAATTGCACAACCTAGGATGGATGGGCATAGGACCGGTATTGTGGATAGGTCTTTTTTATGGTGGCTTGGCACAGTTTATTGCAGGTTTTCTTGAGTTTAAGGTAGGGAACAATTTCGGATTTAGTGCATTTGTCTCATATGGTGCATTTTGGATTGCATTAGCAGGGTTTCTTGTTTTTGGCACAAGCCCAGAACTGGTTAAAGCTTATCCGTTGTTGAAATTAACTGGCCCTGAAGTTGGATACTTTCTACTAGCTTGGACGATATATACTTTTATTATGTTTATAGCATCCATGAAACATAATGGAGCTTTAGCAATCGTATTTTTAACATTACTTTTAGGATTTGCAGGCTTAACCGTAAAAGAATTAGCTGGTAACGAATTTATCGGAACATTGGCAGCTTGGGATTTATTGCTATGTGCAGCTTCAGCTTGGTATTTGATGGCTCATGTTATTTTTGCAGATGTAGGGATAAACTTACCTGTTGGAAAAGCATGGCTATAAAATATAAAGGTAATTAAGAGGCTTAAAGTCTCTTTCATGTTGGTTTCAAGCGAAACCTGAAAATATTTAAGATTTTACTATCATAGTAAAATTTAAACAATAAAGCTCTAAAAGGAAAGATTAATGTCAGAAGTTTTTGAACCAAATAGAGAGTTCAGTAAAGCCGCAAATATCAAAAATATGTGTGAATACAAAGAGATTTGTACTGAAGTAGATGATGATTACGAAGGCTATTGGGATAAGATGGCCAAAGAGAAAATTGATTGGTTTAAGCCATACGATAAAGTTTTAGATGAAAGCGATGCTCCCTTTTACAAGTGGTTTACAAATGGAAAGTTAAATGTAACTCATCAGTGCATAGGAAGACATTTAGAAACCAGAAAAAACAAAGCAGCAATCATATGGGAAGGCGAAGATGGCTCAAGAAGAATTATCACATATCTACTTTTGTTTTATAGAGTAAATAGATTTGCAAACCTACTTAAAAATCAATTTGGAATAAAAAAAGGCGATAGAGTAGTTCTATATATGCCCATGATTCCTGAGGCGGCATTTGCTATGCTTGCATGTGCTAAAATAGGAGCTATTCACTCTGTTGTGTTTGGTGGCTTTTCAGCAGAAGCTCTAAGGGATAGAATCATAGATGCCGAGGCAAAGCTTGTCATCACGGCCGATGGTGCTTACAGAAGAGGCACACCTTACTTGCTTAAGCCAACAGTAGATACAGCGCTTGAAAGTGGTTGTGAGTGCTGTGAAAATGTACTTGTGGTAAAAAGAAACTTTGAAGATATAGATATGGTGCAAGGAAGAGACCATATTTATAATGATATGATAAAAAAAGAATCACAACATTGTGACCCTGAGCCTATGGATAGTGAAGATCCACTGTTTTTGCTTTACACTAGCGGAAGCACTGGCAAACCAAAGGGTGTTCAACATTCAAGTGCAGGATATATACTGTGGGCACAATATACAATGGAAAATGTATTTGATGTGAAAGAAAATGATACTTTTTGGTGCACCGCCGATGTTGGTTGGATTACGGGACACACTTACATAGTTTATGGACCACTTGCTATGGGTGCTACCACTATCATGTATGAGGGTGTTCCTCTTTATCCAGATGCAGGAAGATGGTGGAATATGATTGAAGAGTTAAGGATAAATCAATTTTATACTGCTCCAACAGCTATAAGACTTTTGCATAAAGTAGGAGCCGATCAGCCTGGTAAGTACGATTTGAGTTCCCTAAAAGTTCTTGGAACTGTTGGCGAGCCTATCAACCAAGATGCTTGGATGTGGTATCATAATGAGATTGGTGGAGGAAATTGCTCTATCGTTGATACTTGGTGGCAAACTGAAACGGGTGGGCATATGATATCTCCACTACCAGGAGCTACACCAATCAAACCAGGTAGCGCAACATTCCCGCTGCCAGGAATTAAAGCAGAGATTATAGATGAGGATGGAAATCCAACTGCAGTTGGTGAAAAAGGTTTGCTTTGTATTACTAAACCATGGCCATCGATGATAAGAACTATCTGGGGAGATCCTGAACGATTTGTAAAATCATATTTTGGTGATTGTAAAAAAGATGGAAAACCTGTATATTTCTCTGGTGATGGTGCCATGTATGATGAAGATGGATACATAACAATCACAGGTAGAACTGATGATGTTATCAATGTTTCAGGACATAGACTAGGAACTGCCGAGATAGAAAATGTGGTAGCTCATGATGACAATGTAGCAGAAGTGGCGATTGTCGGAAAACCAGATGATATAAAAGGTGAAAGTTTATTTGGATTTGTTGTTGCTAAAACAGAGATTGAAACGCAAGCACTTAAAAATGAAATTAATGCTATAATTGTAAAAGATATAGGGCCTATAGCTAAGCTAGATGGTATTCTTCTTGTTCCAGGACTTCCTAAAACAAGAAGTGGCAAGATTATGAGAAGACTTCTTAGGACTATAGCTAAAAATGAAGATATTACACAGGATATTTCAACTCTTGAAGATCCTAGCATTATCACTAAAATAGTTAAATTATTTAAAGGGGAATAGCGTGAAAAATCATAAAGTTGTAGATATAAAGATAACATATGAGCCAGAGCATATGGCAAATATGGAAGAGTTTGAAAAAAAGATAAATGCTTTTTTAGATGATATAAAAGACACGAAAGGTGCAAAAGTAAGTGCCAAAAAACATAATGTTGCGGTAGATGTTATGTTGGACGAATATGGTTTAGAGATTAATTAAAATTCTTTTAATATGCAAGAAATTTTAATTATAAATACAGGAGGAACTTTTAATAAAAAGTACAATCCTCTAAAAGGTGAACTTCTAGTGCCAAAAGACTCTTTGGCACTAGAAGAAGTTTTAAAATATTTTTATAATCTGAACTACAAGATAGTAAGCATAATCCACAAAGATAGTTTGGATATGAATGATGAGGATAGGCAAAAGATAGTTGATGTGATAAAAGAGTCATCTTGCCAAAAAATTATCATCATCCACGGAACTGATACCATGGATAAAACAGCCTTGTTTTTAGAAGAAAGAATCACAGACAAATGCATAATATTAACAGGAGCCATGGTGCCATATAGCATTGATTTTGTTGAAGCTACTGCAAATATTTCAACAGC
>JALUMJ010000031.1 GCA_027040375.1 Campylobacteraceae bacterium | reverse complement strand
AATAGGATTATTGATAATACCCCTAGGATTTATTTTCTCTGCCATTATAGGTTTTTTAGCTGTTAAAAAACATTGGAAAATTGCAGACTGGTTTTAAACTGAAATCGGAAAAATCGGGGTCAAAAAAATCGGGGTCAGGTACTTTTACTAAACTTTTCTTAAATTAATCTAAATTATGATAAACTATTGACCTATAAGGAGGCGTAGTGCCAAGAAAGTATCGTATAACTGAAGTAGGCTTTCATCATGTTGTAAATAGAGGAGTTGAAAGAAGAAACATATTTTATGAAGAAGAAGATTTTGATGTTTTTTTAGATAATTTAAAATATGTATCAAAAACTTATAAACTGACTATTCATGCATATTGTATTATGAGTAACCATTATCACTTACTTATAGAGACAACTCAAACAAATATATCTAGTGCGATAAGATACTTAAATGCAAGCTACTCAAACTATTTCAATAAAAAACATAAAAGATATGGACATCTTTGGCAAAGCAGATTCTTTTCAAACTATCTATTTGACGATGAACATTTTTGGATAATAGCTAAATATATAGAGCAAAATCCAATTAAAGCAAAGATGGTAAATAAGATACAAGACTACAGATACCAATCCCTTTTTCAATACATGTACAAACAAAAACATTTTGAAGTACTAAAGTATTCTAAAATACTCAATATGCAATCGAGAGATTATTATGATTTTATAAATTCACAGATGAGTGATGACTACCTTCAAAAAGTATATACAGAACCAAAACAGCAAAAAGATGAAGATGGGAATATATTGGTTTTAAGCCGTAGAATAGATAGCTTTTTTAAAGAAGATATAGATATAAATAGAGTAGAAAATATTCAAAAGGCTTTTGAATATGGATATACAAAAGCAGAAATCGCAAATTTCTTGAATATTTCAAATACAATGGTTGCAAAGTATTTGTAAAATTGGAGATTATTATGAGGAATGTTAAGCCTACGGATGATGATGTGGTGATTAAACCCTAGCCTTCTGCGCCATCTTGTTGGTTAGTTAAGCCAAATAAAGGATAACATGTTTTTCTTAACAAAAGTATATGATAAAAAAACGAACAAATCAATACTTTCTGTAAAAAAGATAAAAAAATAAATAAGGTCCGAACTTTACTTTTTCTTAAAACTTTTTGAAAAGCTGTTGGTGGGTTCCTACTCTGGCAAATTTTATGACTTTTCTTTCGACTTTGTAGATAATTAGCCAATTGGGCTTTATATGAGTTTCAAAATAACCTCTCCACTCACCCAAAAGTTTGTGCTCTAGGTACTTTTCGTCAAGTTTCCTCTCCTCTATGAGGTTATCTATAATCTGCTTGAGTTCGTTAAAATCTTCTTTCGTAAATTGACCTGATCTTTGATCTCGTTTTATATCTTTTTTAAACTGCTTGTCGAGTTTAATATCTAACATTTTTAGAGTCCCAAGTCTTCAAATAGCTTATCTTTTGAGTTGTAGGTCTCTATGCCTTTTTCATTTTCAAGATTATCAATAGCTCTGTATGTTTTATCGTTGGCGATTTTATAGATATATTTTTCTATCAATTTGTACTTTTCATAATCCATAACAACCACAAACGGCTTGTCTCTTTTGGTGACAAGCAAATCACCTCGCAAGGCATCTTGTAGCTTTACACTATTCTGTTTTAAATCACTAGCTGTTACCATTCGCATATCTTATCCTTTATGTGCATTTTAGACATTATATGCTTTTTATACTTTATGTCTATTTAAAAATGAGTTTGGGTTAAACTTAAAACTTTTTCATCTCATTCTTTAACTTCAAGTATTATAATTACTTATTTACACAAATCTAATTAAATGTCTAAAAAATAGTCAATTTTTCTTGCAAAAATTAGAAAAATCTGATAAAATTAACCTCGTTATAAATTCAAAGGAGAATATATGAAAAAGATTACAACTATTGCAGCAAGTGTTGCATTGATTGCTAGCATGTCTTATGCTAAAGAAGTTAAGATTGGTGTAGTATTACCAATCACAGGTCCTCTTGCCGCATTTGGGCAAACAAGTAATGATGGTTTGAAAATTGCTTATGCACAAAATCACACACTTAAAAATGGAGATACAGTTAAGTTAATCGTTCTTGATGACAGAGGTGATAAAGTTGAAGCTGCAACAGCAGTTAAAAGACTAATCAACAAAAACCATGTTACAGCTATACTGGGTGAGGTTGCTAGTTCAAACTCTATGGCTATGGCTCCTGTCGCTGAAAAAGCAAAGACTCCTATGTTAACTCATGCATCTACAAATCCAAGAGTAACAAAAGGTAAAAAATTCGTAACTCGTGCTTGTTTCATAGACCCTTTCCAAGGAGCTATCCAAGCAAACTATGCATATGACCATGGTTATAAAACAGCAGTTATCGTAACAGATGCTAAACAAGATTATTCTGTTGGTGTTTCAAAAGCATTTAAAAAAGCATATGAAAAAAGAGGTGGAAAAATCGTAGGAAGAGTTATCATAAACTCTGGCGACAAAGATTTTAATGCACAAGTTTCTACTATAAAAGCTAAAAATCCAAGCATCGTTGATTTTACTGGTTATTATCCAGAAGCTGCATTGATGGTAAGACAAGCAAGAGCAGTTGGCGTAAAAGCACCATTTATCGGTGGTGATGGCGTTGGTTTCCCTGAGCTTATAAAGATAGGTGGAAAAGCAGCTGAAGGTTTTATGTATAGTGACCACTTTGATGAAGCAGCAGCTACATCACCAGTTGCCAAAGCATATGTTAAAGCTTTTCATGCAAAATACCACAAAGCAACAGACTCTATGGGTGCGCTTGCAGCAGATGGTTATGGTATGATCTTGGCTGCTATGAACAAATGTAAAGATCCAACAGATAAGATTTGTGTAAATACAAACTTAAGAGCTACAAAAGGTTATAAAGGCGTAACTGGTGTTATCAATATAAACAAACAAGGTGATGCCGTTAAATCTGGTGTTGTAAGAGTTGTTAAAAATGGTAAATTCTCTTACCTAACAACTGTTAATCCGTAACTAAAATATTTTAGATAGAAGGATTTCCTTCTATCTAATTCTTCACATTCTTTAAACTAAAATAAGGGCTTCCTAAATGGATATTTCAACTTTTGTGCAACAAATGATTAATGGCATAAGCTTGGGCTCTATGTATGCACTAATTGCTATTGGTTACACCTTGGTATATGGTGTGCTAAGGCTAATCAACTTCGCTCATGGCGATATTATGATGGTGGGTGCTTTTGTTGCTTACTTGGCTCAAAATGCAGGCGTTCCTTTTGAATTAGCTGTTATATTAGCGATAATCGCTGCTATGGTAACAGGTATTTTAACAGACAAGATCGCTTATAAACCACTCAGAAATGCTCCAAAAATTTCTCTACTTATTACGGCTATTGGTATCAGTTTCTTTTTGGAAAATCTTTTCAATGTGTTATTTGGTGGAGTGCCAAGAGCATTTTCTGCGCCAGATTATTTAACAAAGATAATCCACTATGATGGTATTATTGTTCCTGTGACGGTTATTATCATACCCGTTGTAACTTTAATACTTTTATTTATCATATTGTGGATTTTAAATAAAACAAAGTACGGTATGGCAATTCGCTCTTTAGCGTTTGATATACCTACAGTTAAACTTATGGGAATCAACGCAGATATAATTATCATGCTAGTATTTGCCATAGGTTCAGCTCTTGCCGCAGTTGGCGGTATATTTTACGCCGTTAGTTATCCTTCAATCGACCCTTTGATGGGTGTTATCGTTGGACTTAAAGCTTTTGCAGCCGCAGTACTTGGCGGTATCGGGAGTGTTGCAGGTGCTGTAATAGGTGGATTTATACTTGGTTTTACAGAGATAGTTGTTGTGGCATTTATGCCAGATCTTGGAGGTTATAAAGATGCCTTCGCGTTTATTTTCTTGATTTTGGTGCTGTTGTTTAAACCAACGGGTATCATGGGACAAGATTTAGACAGAAGCAGATTTTAGGAGCAAATATGAAAATTATAAAATTAGTTATGTTGTCAGTCGCTATATTGTTTGTAATCTTTGCTCAAAACAATCTTGATCCTTATACGGTGAGCATATTAAACAATATGGCAATATTTGGGATTTTAGCATTGAGCTACAATCTGATAAATGGTGTCGCAGGTCAATTTTCATTAGAGCCAAATGGCTTTGTCGCGATTGGCGCATATGTTACTGCTCTATTGATATTGCCAGCAAGTTCAAAGATTGATATGTTCGCACTTGAAGATCCAGCGCCAATTATATTGGCTATGCATACAAGTTTTTTTCCGGCTCTTTTGATGAGCGGTATTGTCGCTGCAGTTTTGGCTTTTATACTCTCTATTCCAGTTTTTAGAGTTAGGGGTGATTACCTAGCTATCGTTACACTTGGTTTTGGTTTTATAATCAGAATTTTTGCGATGAACCAAACTAAATACACAAATGGAGCCATGGGTTTAAATGATATACCTGGTAATGCAAACTTGCTTTGGACGGGTGGAATTATAATAGTAACTTTTATAGTTATGTTAAATGTTATTTACTCAAAATACGGAAGAGCTATGAAAGCTGTTAGAGACGATGAAGATGCTGCAACTGCCATGGGCATTAATACCTTTTGGATAAAAACTTATGCTTTTATGACCAGCGCATTTTTTGAAGGAGTTGGCGGAGGTCTTATGGCTTCGCTGCTTACAACAATTTCACCAGATCAATTTACTTTTTTACTCACATTCCAGCTTCTAATCATAATCGTATTAGGCGGTCTTGGTTCTATGAGTGGAACACTGATAGGTGCTGTATTAGTCATGGGCGGAACTGAGTGGCTTAGATTTTTAGACCAAAATATGGATATATTTGGCTACAATACAGGCGCACATCCAGGTTTAAGAATGGTTGTGTTTTCTATACTTCTGATAATAATGATGCTTTTTGCTAGAAAAGGAATCTTTGGTAGCAGTGAACTTACAGATATATTTAAAAGAGGTAAACAATGATACTTGAGCTTAAAAATATCACCATGCAATTTGGCGGTGTGACTGCCATAGATAATCTTAATTTTGGTGTAAAAAGTGGAGAGATTTATGGCTTAATAGGTCCAAATGGTGCAGGAAAAACTACCCTTTTCAACATAGTAACTGGAAATTATATCCAAACTAAAGGAACGGTTATTTTCAACCATGAAGAACTCTCTGGTGTAAAGCCAAATGAGATAGTATTAAAGGGAATTGCAAGAACTTTTCAAAATATTAGACTATTCAAGAGCATGAGCGTTTTAGAAAATGTTCTTATAGGGTTTCACCATCAAGCAAATTATACATACATTGAATCTATATTTAGATTACCAAGGCATTTTTCAAATGAAAAAAAGATAAAAAAAGAAGCGATGGTAATATTGGAAAAATTTGGTATAGCAGATTTGGCTGATACAAATTCATCTTCTCTAAGTTATGGAAACCAAAGAAAAGTAGAAATTGCTAGGGCATTAGCTACAAATCCAAGATTGTTATTACTAGATGAACCTGCAGCTGGTATGAATCCAAGTGAAACAGAAGATCTTTCAAATATCATTAAAAAGATAAAAACAGAGTTTGGATTGACTATACTATTGATAGAACATGATATGAAATTTGTCAATAACATGTGTGATAAAGTGCTTGTGCTTGATTATGGTGAGCAAATATTTGAAGGTAAACCAAGTGATGCGATAGTGGATGAAAAAGTTGTCGCAGCGTATTTAGGGGATTTTGAACATGCTTAAAGTAAAAGATTTAGAAGTATATTATGGTGTTATAGCCGCTGTTAGGGGAGTTAATTTTGAAATCAAAGAGGGTGAAATAGTATCTTTGATTGGTTCCAATGGTGCTGGTAAGACATCAACCTTGCAGGCTTTGCTAAATAGTGTAAAGAAAAAAGGTGAAGTTATTTTTGGTGGTTATGATACTAAAAATCACAAGACTCATACTTTGGTACAAAAAGGTTTGGCTCTTGTTCCTGAGGGAAGAAGAGTGTTTATAAACTTAAGTGTGGAAGAAAATCTTCGTATGGGTGCTTTTAACAATGACGAAAACTATGAGCATTTAAAAGAAGAGATGTATAAAATGTTCCCAAGAATTGAGCAAAAAAGAAATCAGATGGCTGGAACACTTAGCGGTGGTGAGCAGCAAATGCTTGCGATAGCGAGAGCTTTGATGAGTGAGCCAAGACTTTTGATGCTAGATGAACCAAGCCTTGGGCTAGCTCCAAAAATAGTTGGCGAAGTTTTTCAAACAATAGAAAGACTAAGGGACGAAGGAATTACAATCCTTTTAGTCGAACAAAATGCTTTTGCAGCACTAACTATCTCAGATCGTGCTTATGTATTAGAAAATGGTGAAATAGCCATAAGTGGTAATGCAAAGGATATGATTGGTGATGATGCTATCAGGCAAAAATATTTAGGTGGATAGTTAAAACTGACCTTACGCACTAAATGCACTCAGTTTTGTATTTAGTGCGTAAGGTCAGTTAAAACTATATTTACTCTATTTTGTTAAAATCTCCTATTTACTAAAATAGGGGATTTGATGAAAAAACTTTTTAAAAACCTGCTTTCTATGAAGATGGCAGTTTTACTACTTTTTGTGTTTGGGATTTCTAGCGGTGTTGCTACATTTATAGAAAATGACTACGGGACTGATGCGGCTTGGTCTGTAGTTTACACTTCTTGGTGGTTTGCGCTCATACAAGTTGCTCTTGCGCTTATATTGATAAACAATATTATCAAATTTAAAATGTACAAAAAAGATAAATTTCCAGCTTTTTTATTTCATCTGGGTTTTATTGTTATTCTTGTAGGGGCTGGCATAACAAGGTACTATGGGTTTGAAGGAATTTTACATATAAGAAATGGAGATTCTGAAAATCGTATGATTTCTAGTGATTCATATGTCACGGTTAGTGCTATAAAAGACGGCAAAAAATACACAACTCACTATAAAAAACTTTTAGCAAGTATAGGAAATAATTCTTTTGATTTAAAATTAAATGTCAAAGGTGATATTGCAGATATTAAATTTAAAGATTATATTTTAAATGCTGTTACGAAATTAGTTAGTGATCCAAAAGGAAAACCTGCAATCACCATGCTTATCAGCGCGGGAGGTAGTCCAGAGACTATAACTTTGAAGCAGGGGCAGGTGCATTTTGCTGGTGATAATATCATAGTTTTTGATGCAAAAACATTTCCTACTGATAAAAATATCGTAAATATTGAAGTGAAAAATGGAAAATTTTATATCAAATCTGCAAAGCCTATTAGTTGGTTTAAGATGGTTGAAAACAAAAAAGGTAGTTTTGATGTAAATAAAGAGTATGAATTTACCACAGGAAGACTATATACGATAGGCGGTGTAAATATAGCTCCTAGGCAGATGCTTGTTAAGGCTAAGGAAAAGATAGTAAGTGAAACAAACCCATTGTTTAAGGGTAGAAAAGGCATGAAGCTCTCAGCGGTAGTTGTTGATGTTAGCTACAAAGGCAAAACAAAAGAAGTTGCTATGTTTGGAAGAGGAAAGGGCGCAAAAGGTTTTACTAAAAAAATAATCATAGCAGGCACTCCTTTTGAATTTGAATGGGGTAGTAAAATAGTTAAATTACCTTTTAGTATCAAACTTTTAGAATTTCAACTAGACAGATATCCAGGCTCCATGTCCCCTATGTCATATGCAAGTGAGGTAGAAGTGATTGATAAAAATAAAAAGATGCCATTTAGAATTTACATGAATCATGTTTTAAATTACGGTGGTTATAGATTTTTCCAATCTTCTTATGACCAAGATGAGCTAGGAACTATACTTTCTGTAAATAAAGATCCAGGCAAGTGGCCTACATATTTAGGCTATTTTTTACTTGGGCTTGGATTGCTTCTAAATATATTAAACCCAAAAAGCAGATTTAGAAAGTTGGCATACATGATACAAAGAGATACAAATAAAATAAAATCGGTTTTGATGGCTATGTTCTTAGCTGTTTCATTCTTACATGTAGGTGCCCTGCAAGCAGACACTCTGAGTTATCTTAAAAAGTTTGATAAAACGCATGCTGCCCACTTTGGTACTATTTTAGTGCAAAGCTCTGATGGGCGAATCAAGCCTATAGATTCAGTGGCTGATGAAGTTTTAAATAAGATACACAGAAGTACAACTTACAAAGGATTAACTGCTGATCAAGTGATACTAGGTATGTTAGCTAGCCCAAAAGAGTGGCAATCTCAAAAAATTATCAAAGTTTATGACCCTAAATTGAAAAAGATAATTGGCATGGGCAAAAACGAAAAGTATGCTAGTTTTAATCAATTTTTCTCTAAAGGTGTAAAAGCTAATGGGTATAAATTGACAAAATACGCAGAAGTTGCAAGCAGGGAAAAACCCTCAGATCGTAATAAGTTTGACAAGGATGTCATCAAAGTTGATGAAAGATTAAATGTCAGCTACATGGTTTATACAGGCTCAATGCTAAAAATGATACCTAAAGTAAATGACCCAAGCCATAAATGGTATGGACCAGAAGAGGCTATAAAAAACTTTCCAGCATCTGAAGTGAAAGATGTTCGAAAGCTACTCGCAGCATATTTTGATGCTATATCTGTAGGGTTAAAAAGTGGGGATTGGAGCAGCGCAGACACAGCAGTTGATAATATAAAAAAATACCAAGAGCAATACGCATCAAGTGTTATACCAAGTCCTAGTAAGATAAAGGCAGAGATAACATTTAATAAAGCTAGAGTTTTTCAAAGATTGATGCCCGTTTATCTTTTAAGCGGACTTTTCTTGCTGATTTTAGTTTTTGCTAAGATGGTAAAACCAAAACTAAATATTACCAAAATTACAAGATTTATGTTTTGGGTGATAGTTTTAGCTTTTATAGCTCATACAGTTGGTCTTGCACTAAGAGGTTATATAGATGGTCATGCCCCTTGGAGTAGTGGTTATGAATCGATGATATATATAGCTTGGGCTATCATCTTAGCGGGTATATTGTTCTCAAGGCAAGCAGTTATCGCACTCTCGCTTACTTCTATATTGGCGGGTGTTACACTATTTGTGGCTCATCTAAGTTGGATGGATCCAAAGATTACTACACTAGTCCCTGTGCTAAATTCGTATTGGCTAGATATACATGTATCAGTCATAACAGCTAGCTATGGATTTTTGGGGCTTTGTTCACTTTTGGGATTTTTTACATTGATTTTGTTTATCATGAGAAAGCCAAATTCTAAAGATAAAAAAACACAAGAGATAGATAGAAGCATTATTGAAGCAACTAGAATCAATGAAATGGCTATGATTTTGGGTCTTAGTCTTTTAACAATGGGTAACTTTCTAGGTGGTGTTTGGGCGAATGAAAGCTGGGGAAGATACTGGGGTTGGGATCCAAAAGAGACTTGGGCACTCGTATCTATCTTAGTATTTGCAGCAGTTGTTCATTTTAGATTTATACCAAAACTTAATAGTCCATTTTCTTTTGCTGTAGCTTCCACTTTAGCATATTCTTCAATCATAATGACATACTTCGGAGTAAATTTCTATCTCTCAGGAATGCACTCATATGCCTCAGGAGATCCTGTACCAATTCCTACATTTGTGTATTATACTATTGCGATAGTCTTTGCTGTGATAGCTTTAGCATATCGAAATAGAAAAATGGATAAAAAACTATAATAATAAAACCAACACCAAATCACTCGATTTGGTGTTGCTAAGCAAGTTTCTTAGTAATTTTTGTTATAATAAAGAATGGATAATAAATTTATACTAATCGCTATCATTATTGCTATTGTCGTAATCATCTTTATAGTTTTAATTGTTATCGTAAAAAACAATAACAGAGTTATTATAAAAACAACAGTTATAGATAAAAAGAAAAATAGCTATAAAAAAACTTCAACTATAAAAGAGATGGTTGAAATTGCTGCTAGAAGAGATAGTAGTGAAAAAAACTTAAAAGATGCTATAGATATAGTTGCTAAAGAACTTCCTTTTCCTAAAAAAATAAAACATAGATTACCAAAAGAAGCAAAAATTTATCTAAATTTTGTATTGTTAATAGCAAGTCATAGGAAGTGTGATGCAAAAATGATAGCATATATGGATAAAACTATAAAATTGAGTAATCCAGAATACACAAGAGAAGTAGATATATATGAAAATGAAGGTTTAAGAGATAGAACAAGAAGAATCTGATATATAAAAAAAGTGGCGCGGCGGACGAGACTCGAACTCGCGACCCTCGGCGTGACAGGCCGATATTCTAACCAACTAAACTACCGCCGCACCTATATGATACTTAAAAGTACCAATGTCACATGGTGGTCGTTAGAAGACTCGAACTTCTGACATCCACCTTGTAAGGGTGGCGCTCTACCAACTGAGCTAAACGACCATTTAACACTAAAACTTTGTCCAGGATAACTTTCTTAAATAAATGGCGACCCCAAGGGGATTTGAACCCCTGTTACCGCCGTGAAAGGGCGGGGTCCTGGACCACTAGACGATGGGGTCGCATTTAACATTCAAAAATGGTGACCCGTGTTGGATTCGAACCAACGGCACCCTCCTTAAAAGGGAGATGCTCTACCAACTGAGCTAACGGGTCATATAAGTCATCTTTGTAATGAGGGTGAAATTATAGAGAAATATCTTTGATTTGTCAAGAGATTTTGATAAAAATTTACAATTTTTTAAAAAAATAGCTTTTTGTTGTCTTGTAGAAGCATTTTGAAAGCATAAAAGGCACTTTGTATTTGTATATATCGTCTATCACCTTTTAAAAGCAATCTTTGCACAACGGCATCTTTGCCTTTTTGTTTAACACCCACAAAAACGGTTCCCACAGGTTTCTCATCACTTCCCCCACTAGGACCTGCTATACCACTAGTTGCTAGTGCAAAATCAGCCTTGCTAGCTTGTAAGGCGCCTTCAAGCATATTTATGACACAAAATTCACTCACTGCACCATAGTTTTGTAGTATAGTTTTATCAACTCCTAGCCAAGACTCTTTTATCTCATTTGCATAACTAACAATTCCACCATCAAAAACATTTGAAGCTCCAGCCTCTTTTGTAATCAGTGAGCAAATCAAACCTCCAGTACAGCTTTCGACTGCTGTTATCTTTTTGCTATTTTCTTCTAATTTATTTATAATGTATTTTATCGTGTTTTGAGTGTTTATAAATTTTCCAACAAAAAGTGATTTTACTGCTTTTATAAAATTATCCAAATCCCCATATTTGTATGCAGTTGCTCGTACGCTTATCCACCCTTCTACTATAGGCGTAGAATCAATACTAACCTCATAAGTGGTGCAAATTGGCTCTAATAATAAAGCAATCGAATCGATATCAATGTCGATGATGGTAAAAGTTTTTGAATTTTTCTCACCACCCAGAAGAATTTCAGGTAGATTTTCATTTTCTGTGATACTTAGTACATTTATAGTTTTTGTGTTAAATTCTAAAAGATATGAATTGTTAGAATAAACCACGGTTTTTTTGGGAATCAACATACCATCTTTTAACTCAAGATTATCTTCATTTAAAGTGGCTATGATTTTATTTACAAAATTATAATTTTTGCTATGAGCTAGTATGATGGTTTGATCAAATTTTTTAATGCAATCTTCTAGTTGAATAAAAAAATCATTATCATTTTTATTTAAAATTTTAATAGAATCAAATTGCCCAATTTGTTCTTCCAAATTGCGCATAGTATAATCCATAAAAGGCTTGTTGTCCAATAACCCTTTTCCAATTATTATAAGTGAATTATTCAAAGCTTTTCTCCAATTTTATTTGTGATATTATAGCAGATAAGTGCTTCTTAAATAGATTTTAGATAAAATCATATAATTTTTAAAGACTAGGAGTATGAATATTATGGATTATAAAGATTCATTGTTGCTACCAAAAACAACTTTTCCTATGAGAGGGAACTTACCTCAAAATGAACCTAAAAGGTATGAAAAGTGGTTTAGTAAACAAGGCAATGCTTACAAGAAGATGATAAACAATAGGCGAGATGCAAAAGAGAGCTTTTATCTGCATGATGGACCACCATATGCAAATGGACACATTCATATAGGGCACGCACTTAATAAGATATTAAAAGACATAATCGTAAAAACTCACTATGTTTTTGGCCAAAATGTTAGATATGTTCCGGGGTGGGATTGCCATGGGCTTCCAATCGAACAACAAGTAGAAAAAAAGATAGGCAAAGAGAAAAAAGAGAGTTTGCCAAAGAGTAAAATCAGAGAACTTTGTCGTGAACATGCAAGAAAATTTATAGATATTCAAAGAGATGAATTTAAAGCTTTAGGTGTTATCGGGGATTGGGAAAATCCATACATGACCATGAAATTTGAATTTGAAGCAGATATCTATAGATCTTTATGTGAAGTTGCAAAAAAAGGACTTTTGATTGAAAGGAGCAAGCCTGTTTATTGGTCATGGGCTGCAAGAACGGCTCTTGCTGAAGCTGAAGTTGAGTATGAAGAGAAAGAAGATTACTCTATCTATGTTGCCTTCAAGCTAGATGAGAAAGCAAAAAAAGCTCTACATGTGCAGGGTGATATAAGTGTCATTATATGGACTACTACTCCTTGGACATTGCCAGCAAATGGGGCTATAACTTTTAATCCCGAAGAACAATATGTGCTTACGAGTGATCATTTTATAGTAGCAAAAGAGCTACTTGCAAGTTTAAAAGAACAAGAAATCGTAAAAGGCGATATAGTAAAAACATTTTTAGCAAAAGAGCTAGAAAACCAATTTGCCATAAATCCGCTAAACGGTAGAAAATCAAAGTTGATTTTAGGCGAACATGTAACCATGGACGGCGGAAGTGGATGTGTTCATACAGCTCCAGGGCACGGTGAGGATGACTACAAAGTCGGTTTAAAATATGACTTAGAAGTTATCATGCCAGTTGATGAACGAGGTTGTTTTGATGAAACTGTCGTTAGAGAAAAATTACTTCCAAATCCGCAGGAGTTTGTCGGAGCTCATATATTTAAATCAAACGAAAAGATACTCGAATTACTCGGAAGCTCACTCCTAAAAGTTTCAAAATTTACCCACTCGTATCCATTTTGCTGGAGAACTCATAAGCCCCTAATCTATAGAGCTACAAGACAATGGTTTGTAGCGATGGATGCAAAAGAGGGTGGAAGAGATACTCTTAGAAACATGGCAATGAATGAGATAAAAGATGTAAAATTTTATCCAAATAGTGGCAGAAAAAGATTGGAAACCATGGTTGAAAATAGACCTGATTGGTGTATCTCAAGACAAAGAGATTGGGGTGTGCCGATAGCCTTTTTTAGGGATAAAGCAACAGATGAGCCTATCTTTGATGAAAAAGTGATGGAGTTTATAGCTGATACTTTTGAGAAAAAAGGAGCGGATGCTTGGTGGGATTTAGAGATAAAAGATTTATTAGTTCCAAACAGCGGTTATGATCCTGAAAACCTTGAAAAAGTGATGGATATACTTGATGTTTGGTTCGATAGCGGAAGCACTTGGAGAGCAGTTTTAGAATCAAAAAGTTATGATGCAGGCGATTATCCAGCATCAATGTACCTAGAAGGCAGTGATCAACATCGTGGTTGGTTTCAAAGCTCACTTTTAGTAAGCACCGCAAACAATAGCATTGCCCCTTATAAAAAGATTTTAACACATGGTTTCACCGTCGATGAAAAGGGTGAAAAGATGAGCAAATCTAAAGGAAATGTTATAGCTCCGAGTCAAATAGCAAAAAAATACGGTGTTGAAATACTTCGTCTTTGGGTGGGAGTTAGTGAATACACAACAGATTTGAAGATAAGTGACAATATTCTAAAACAAGTAAGTGAGCAGTATAGAAAAATCAGAAATACATTTAGATTTTTGCTCGCAA
>JALUMJ010000030.1 GCA_027040375.1 Campylobacteraceae bacterium | reverse complement strand
GATTTGAGGTATTATAAACTCGCCTATCGTTTTACTAAAAGCGATATTTAATTTACCAGAGATTTTATCTACCATAAAAAGATGTTTGGCATCCATCAAGTTTAAAAAGTGAGTATATGTCTTTTCTCTAAACTCTCTGCCTTTATCGTTTAATAGTAGTTTCTTGCCAATCCTATCAAAAAGCTTAACTCCAAGTTTATTTTCAAGAGATTTGATAGATAATGATAGAGCAGATTGTGTGAGTCTTAACTCTTTTGCAACCAAGCTTAAGTGCGTATTATCACATAATCTATAAAATATATTTAACTCTTTTAGTGTCATTATAATCCTTATAAAATATATTTAACATTATAACAAAATTAATTTAATTTACTTATTAAGCCAAAAGTATTATAATTCCATATACTAAAACAAAGGCAATACATGTTTAACAAAGAAAACAGAAGCAATACGCTAAGTGGCATACTTTTTGTCGCTCTTTTCGCGATGAGTGCTACTTATCTAGCTGCTTTTCCAATCTTCAAAAATCTGGCGATTAGTCCACTCATCATAGGTATAGTTTTGGGTATAGTTTATGCAAATACACTAAGAAACAAATTGCCAAATGAATGGGTTCCAGGAATCATCTTTTCAACCAAGATTCTTTTAAGAGCTGGAATCATATTGTATGGTTTTAGGCTAACTTTTCAAAGCATAGAAGCCGTAGGAGTGGCTGGAATATTTACAAGTGTAACAGTCGTAACTTTGACTTTTATCATCGGATATTTTGTCGGCACAAAGATTTTGAAGATGGATAGAGATACTACTATATTGGTGACAGCAGGAAGCTCAATCTGCGGTGCCGCCGCAGTTTTAGCAACAGAACCTGTAGTAAAAGGTGAGCCGTACAAAACAGCAATCGCCGTTTCTACTGTTATCATCTTTGGTACAACAGCTATGTTTTTATATCCATTTTTATACAGAGAGGGTTTTATACCGCTAAGCCCACAAGACATGGGTATATATATCGGTGGAACCATCCATGAAGTGGCTCATGTTGTAGCTGCTGGAAATGCCGTTGGCCCTGAAACTGCAAAAACAGCGGTTATAGTAAAGATGATAAGAGTTATGATGATAGCACCATTTTTATTGGTTCTTGGATTTTGGTTAGCAAAAACATCAAAAAATGTGGTAAATAAACAAAAAGCAAAAATCGTAATCCCTTGGTTTGCAGTATTTTTTATGGTAGTAGCTGGTTTTAACTCACTGAGCCTTCTACCTCTACATGTAGTAAGCGACATCAACTCAATAGATACATTTTTACTAACGATGGCGATGAGTGCACTAGGTATGGAAACAAGTATAGATAAGTTCAAAAAAGCAGGTATGAAACCACTGTATCTTGCTTCAATTCTTTTCATATGGTTAATCTTCGGAGGCTTTTATATAGTAAAGATTGCTACCGGTTTATAAGATAATTATCTCCACTAAGGTATAATGTTAAAAATAGTGGAGATTATTGTGAAAAGAGAGAACAACACACTTTTTCATATGTTTTTAAATTCTAGTGAAAAGTATGCAGATAAAATTGCTTTTGTATATAAAGTCGGCGAGCAGGAATTTGAAGTTACTTATCAAAAGCTTTTTGATGATGTGCTTTTGCTTTCTCGTGAGTTTAAAGCTAAAAAGATTGGCAAAAATTCAAAAGTTATGTTTTTATGCGACAATAGATATGGCTGGATAGTAACGGATTTGGCTATAGTCTCTCTTGGTGCAATAAGCGTACCAAGAGGAAGTGATACTCCAACCAAAGAGCTGCGCTATATCCAAGAGCACTCAAAATGTGAATTTCTAATAGTTGAAAATGAAGCTATATATGATATGCATAAAGAGCTCATAAAAGAGCTACCCCTAAAATCGATATTTATACTCGAAGCAAATGATATACATACTATATTTGATAATACTTATTCATATAATGACCTTTTGAGAGATAAAAAGATTTATGATAACGACATAAAAGAGTTTAAAGCCTTAAAAAATAATCTATGTGAAGATGATATATTTACTCTAATATATACTTCAGGAACTACTGGTGTTCCAAAAGGCGTTATCCTTACACACAAAAATATCATGTATAATGTACGAGAATTGCCAGAGATTATAGCTTTGAGTAGTGATGATGTTTGGGTTTCAATCCTGCCTTCTTGGCATATATTTGAACGAGCTGTTGAGTATTTAGCTCTTTCTATGGGATGTCGTACGGTATATTCTAGTATAAAAACTTTTGCCGCTGATTTGGAAATCTATAAACCAACATTAGTAGCCACAGTTCCAAGACTTTGGGAATCCATGTACACCAAGATAAACAATAAATTAAAAAAAGAAAATCCAAAAAAAGCAAAGATATTTAATAAGTTAGTAGATATTTCGGCGAGTTATAATCATAATCTAAGAGTTGTAAAAGACGAATTGCCGGTATTTGAAAAAGTCAATATTTTTGTATCGTTTAGCAAAAAACTGTTGGCATATATAAAATTATGCTTTTTGTTTTTACCTAATCTTTTTGCAAAAAAGAAACTTCGAGCTGTACAAGAAAAATTTGGCGGACGATTACGGCTCGCAGTTAGTGGCGGAGGAGCTTTGCCTGGGTTTTTAGATAGTTGGATTGATGCTGTTGGGATTCGCATCGTAAATGCTTATGGCATGACAGAGTGTGCCCCTGCTATCGCAGGACGAGCATTGAATTGCAATACTTTTTCAACTCTTGGACTTGCTATTAAAAACACAGAGTTAAAGATAATGGATGAAAATGGAGTTGAGCTTGAAAATGGAAAAGTTGGAGAGATTTATATAAAAGGCGAGCAAGTAACTCCTGGGTATTATGATAATGATGAAGAAAATAAAAATTCATTTACCGCTGAGGGTTACTTTAAAACAGGAGATTTGGGGAAGAAAACTCTTCGTGATGAATTAGTCATAACAGGGCGCTCAAAAGAGATAATTGTGCTTGCAAATGGTGAAAATATTGATCCAAGCAAGATAGAAATGGTTGTTTCAAAATTACCATTTATCACAGATGCCATACTCGTCGGACAAGATAAAAAAGGTTTGGGTATGCTCGTTGTTGCAGATTTTGAAGAGTTAAAAGATTATATGCAAAAAAAGTTCAACAAAGTACTTGAAAATGTTGAGGGCATATTTGACGATAAAAATACAACAACAAAGATTAAAAATGATATAAATAAACTTTTAAACAATAAAAATGGCTTTAAATCTTTTGAAAAATTACAAAATATACACTTCTTAAAAGATGAGTTTAAAGTAGGAGATGAGTTGACAAATACGATGAAAAAAAAGAGACATGTGATAGAAAAGAAATACAAAGAAATCATAAATAAGTTTATAAAATAAATGATAGGTTTAGTCAATATATCAAAAAGTTTCGCAACACAAGAGCTTTTTAGCAACATCAGTTTTAAGCTAAATTCAAAAAATCGTGTAGGCTTGGTGGGGAGAAATGGAAGTGGAAAATCAACACTCTTTAAGCTGATTTTAGGCGAAATTGAGCCCGATGGTGGTGAGATATCTATACCTAAAAATTACAGAATCGGAAGCTTGAAACAGCATCTTGAATTTAGTGAAACTACACTGATTGGCGAAGCTTCACTGGCACTTGGGGAAGAAGCGCAGTATGATACATATAGAGTGGAAAAGGTTTTATTTGGTTTAGGTTTTACTAAAGACGATTTACAAAAAAGTCCTCACTCTTTTTCAGGTGGTTACCAAATACGAATAAATCTGGCAAAACTTTTAGTCGCAGAGCCAAATCTTTTGCTTTTAGACGAGCCAACAAACTATCTTGATATCGTTTCTCTTCGTTGGTTAG
>JALUMJ010000029.1 GCA_027040375.1 Campylobacteraceae bacterium | reverse complement strand
ATGTTTGGATTTTCAAAAGGCGACATGCTCCAAAGATTGCAGGCACTTTTAGAGCTAAAACCTAGTGACACTATGGTTGTGGGAGATGGTGCAAATGACCTTTCTATGTTTAAATACGCTAAAACTAAAGTCGCATTTTGTGCAAAAGATATTCTAAAAAAAGAAGCAAATATAATCATAAATACAAAAGATTTAACAAAAATATTGGGAGAAATATAATGTTTATAGAGGATTTAAAATTTTCACTTTGGTGTGATTTTGTTGAAAGAAATTTCTTGGATAACCAATTTGTAGAATTGATAAAAACCAAAACCATAAATGGAGCTACAAGCAATCCTTCGATTTTTAAATCAGCGATTACAACATCAAAAGCTTACAAAGATGATATAGAAAAATTAAAAGCAAAGAGTGCTAAAGAGATATATGAAGAGTTAGCTGTTAAAGATATCAAAAAAGCAGCACAAAAATTGCTCCCGTTGTATGAAAAAGGAGATGATGGTTTTATCAGTATAGAAGTTGATCCATTTTTCTGTGATGATGCAGATGCAACCATAGATGAAGGGAAAAGACTCTTTGCAAAGATAGATATGCCAAATGTCATGATAAAAGTTCCCGCAACAGCTAGTGGATACAAAGCCATGGAAGTTTTATTGAGTGAAGGGATAAATGTTAATGCTACTCTTATTTTTTCAACCACGCAAACTAAAAATTGCTTAGAAGCATTTGAGCGAGGAAATGCCACTTTTGGGGGCAAGATTTTACCAAAAGCAGTAATTAGTGTATTTGTAAGCAGGTTTGATAGAAAATTAGATACAAAATTAAAAGAATTAGGCTTGCCAACGGCAAAAGTTGGGATATATAACGCTTTAAGCGTACATGATATGATAGAAAATTATGGATTAAATAATGTTCGTTGTCTTTTTGCAAGCACAGGTGTTAAAGGCGACGATTTAAAACCTGATTATTATATAAGAGAATTACTTTGCAAAAATTCTATAAATACAGCTCCACTAAATACTATAAAATATTTTGTTGAATCAAATGAAGATTTAAATGAGATTGGCAAACATGAAAATGTGGAAGATTTTTTTAAGACACTAGATGCTAATGGAATAGATATGAATAAAACTTGCGATGAGTTGATGAAGGATGGCTTGATTTCTTTTAAAGATGCTTTTAAAGAAATCTTAGATGTGTTAAAATAGGAATTTAAAACAAAGGAGTATATTTTGAATAAAAAATATGATATAGACATAGATGAATTAACCTTTGAGATGACAAAAAAGTTGAAATTTTATCTTGCAAAGTTAGTAGAGCATAAGGGTAGTGATTTACATATAAAAAGTGGCTCAAATATAAGAGGCAGGGTAAATGGTCGAATATTGTCAATGTCTAAAGAGATTATATCTTATGAAGATAGTTTAATATTGGCTAAAGAATTGCTCAGAACCAGATTTCAAGAATTAATTGATAAAAAAAATCTTGATTTTACTTTTAAGTTAAATGAAGATTATAGGTTTAGAGTTAATATATTTTTTCAAGTTGATGGTGTTTCTGCAGTTTTTAGAGCCATACCAACAAGTTTACCAACAATAGAATCACTTCAATTGCCCGAGGTAGTCCGTTCGTTTTGTAATTTGCAAAGAGGTTTGGTTTTAGTAACAGGACCTACAGGGAGCGGTAAGACAACAACTCTTGCAGCCATGATAAATTACATAAATAAAGAGCATCCAAAACATATAATTACCATAGAAGACCCAGTGGAATTTGTTTATAAAGATGACAAGTCAATCGTAAATCAAAGAGCTATAGGTCAAGACGCATTAAGCTTTGCAGATTCTTTAAGAGCGGCTCTAAGGGAAGACCCAGATGTTATACTTGTTGGAGAAATGAGGGATTTAGAAACTATAGAAACAGCGATGCACGCAGCAGAAACTGGACATTTAGTTCTTTCCACTTTGCATACAGTTGATGCGAAAGAAACTATAGGAAGAATTCTTGGGATGTTTACAGGAAATGAGCAAAATAGAATAAAAATGTCACTTTCTTCAACTCTGCAAGGTATAGTGTCTCAAAGACTTGTAAGAACAATAAATGGAGGAAGAACTGCAGCCGTTGAGGTACTGGTGAAAAACTCTAGAATTGAAAATCTTATTCTTGAAGGAAGAGATGGCGAGATAGCAGATTCGTTAAAAGAAGGAAAAGATGTATATAAATGTCAAACATTTGATCAATCGCTTTTGGATTTATACGCAAGTAATAAAATTTCAGAAGAAGAAGCATTGCAAAATGCCACAAGTAGAAATGATTTATTGATGGATATTGATTATTATAATGCCGACACTTCTCGTAAGGAAAGAAATGACGAGAATAAAAATGTAAATATAGACAGAGATATTATCGGACTAAAGAAGTAATTTAGTTTACTTTATGTATAATTATCAGCTTATTATTGCATTGATGTGATGGTATAATTTTATAAAAGGAAAGACATGTTAGAAGGTATAGTTAGAGAGAGTATCACAAAACAAGCTACTAAAGAGCTTAGAAGAGATGGATATCTAATTGCCAATATTTATGGAAAAGGTGTTGAAAATATCAATGCTGCATTTAAACAAAATGAGTTCATAAAAGCGGTTAGAAATAAAGAAGAGTTGGCATTTGATGTTAAAGTTGGAAAACAAACATTGAAAGTTATCATTCAAGAATATCAAAAACACCCTGTAAAAAATACTTTTTTACATGTAGATTTAAGAATCGCACTTCCAGGAGTTTTATCAAAATATTTGGTTCCAGTTGCCACAACAGGCACACCAAAAGGTCTTAAAGACAAAGGTGTTTTAGCACATTCTAAAAAAAGATTGAGTGTTAAATGTAAAGCTGAAGATTTACCAAAAAACTTCACACTAGATGTTAGTGATTTAGCTGTTGGAGATACCATATTGGTTAGAGACATAAAAGTTAGTGATAAAATTCAAATGATGGATGAAGATAGAATCGCTGTTGTTGGAGTTATAAAAGCTAAATAGCGATTAAATTAAATGAATCTAATCGTAGGACTTGGAAACCCAGAGGCAAAATATAAGAAAAATCGACATAATATTGGTTTTATGGTTATAGATGAGCTTTTGGGCGACCAAGACTACACTACTATAAAAAAAACAAACTTCAAAGGGCTTCTTTATAAATACAAAGAAACTCTACTTTTAAAACCACTTACTTATATGAATCTTTCAGGCGAGAGCGTGAGAGCTGTCAGTGATTACTTTGAACCACAAAAGATAATTGTTATCCATGATGATTTAGATTTAGAATTTGGAGCATTAAGGTTTAAATTTGGCGGTGGTAATGGTGGACACAATGGTTTAAAATCGATTGATTCTTGTATAGGTAAAGATTATTTTAGAGTAAGAATTGGTATAGGAAAACCTAGGGATAAAGATAAAATAGTCTCACATGTACTTTCAGATTTCTCAATTGCTCAGAAAGAAAAGCTAGGCGATATCTTAGCTAATGCAAAAGAAAGTAGTCTCGCTTTATTGCAAGAAGAACTTAGTATAGTTTCTCAAAAATATACATTGAAAAACATATGAAAATTTATCAAAAACAGATAATTATACATTATATAAAGAATTTTTTTATAATTTTTTTAGCACTAGAGTTTTTTTATGTTGGTGTTGATTTACTCACAACTTATCAAAAATTACCTAAATCTGCAAACTTACAAATTTTATATACGATGTTTCAAGGCATGTATGCCATAAATTATGTATTGCCGCTTTCTGTGGTTTTTGCTATGATTTTAACCGTGACAGCCATGGTAAAATCAAATGAATTAGTAAGTATGTACACATTTGGAATCAGTAAACAATCTTTGATGAAGCCAATTTTCTTATCTTCTTTGTTTATTATAATTGTGTATATTTCTTTATCGTTTACACAATTTTCATATGCTAGAGAATATAGCAATAATATACTAAAATTTAGTCAAATTTCAACAAGCACTAGTGATCTTTTTTTGAAAAAGAATAATAAATATATATATTTTGAAAAACTAGACCCTATAAAAAAAGAAGCTACGAATATAAAGATTTTTAATGTGGTTGATAGGGATATTATATCTATAATATCTGCCAAAAAAGGATACTACAAAGGAAAAAATTGGATTTTGGTTGGTGTTGAAAAAACCATAAAACCAAAAGTTACCGCCTTAAGTGATAAGGGCATCAAAGTGTTAAAATACTCAAAACTTGAGGAATTAAAAGATTTTAGACCAAAGATAATTGACAATATATATAAAGGAAAATTTAATCTTTCAATTTTAGATGCAATAGACGCATTAAAATTTTTCAATGCCCAAGGATTAGATACAAGCAGAATAAAAACTATAGTTTTTTCTCAACTTTTTTTACCTCTTTTTGCACCTTTTTTAGTATTGATTCTTATGGTAAGAATTCCTATAATTGCAAGATATTATAGTCTTAGTGTGGTTTCTTTTTCGTTATCATTTATAACTGTGCTCGTATGGGGAGTTTTATTTCTTTTATCCAAATTGGCTATAAATTCAGTTTTGGCGCCAGAACTTGCTATAATATTACCTATCTTTTTGCTCGCAGTCATATCTATTTATTCATACTTTAAAGAGTAAACCTTCTTTTAATTTTATTTTTCTTCTTTTTTGGATAAAATAGAGCTTATTAAATAATAAGGCTCTTATATGATCAACTTTAAAAAACTTTCAAATAAATACGACACCCCTTTGTATGTATATAACTTTGATGAAATTACAAAAAATTATAATGAATTAAAAAATGCTTTTAAAGCTAGAAAGTCAATGCTTTGCTACGCTGTTAAAGCAAATTCCAATTTATCTGTTCTAAAACATCTTGCAAAACTAGGCTCAGGATGTGATTGCGTTTCCATAGGTGAAGTAAAAAGAGCTTTACTAGCAGGAGTCGATAAGTACAAGATTATCTTTAGTGGTGTTGGAAAAAAAGATAGCGAGATTAGAGAAGCTTTGCAAAAAGATATTTTGATGTTAAATCTCGAAAGCGAAGAAGAGATGCTAAGAGTTGAAAAAATTGCAAAAGAGTTGGATAAAAATGCAAGGATAAGTATCCGAGTCAATCCAGATATAGACCCCAAAACTCACCCTTATATCTCTACAGGATTACATGAAAATAAATTTGGAGTGGATATAGATACCGCTAAAAAGATGTATCTATATGCAAATAAATCAAAAAATCTTACACCAATTGGCATACACTATCATATAGGTAGTCAGATAGTTAAAGCGTTGCCGTTTAAAGAAGCCGCACTTGTCATGGGAAATTTGCTAAGAAGTTTAAAAGCTGCAAATATTGATATAAAATTTTTCGATATTGGTGGCGGAGTTGGCATCAAATACAAAGATGAAATTACGATTTCTTTATATGACTATGCGCAAAATATATTTGAAGCTTTAAAAAATGAAGATGTTACTATCGTGTGCGAACCAGGAAGATATATGGTTGGAAATTGTGGTTATTTGCTCACAAAAGTTTTATATGAAAAGGCAAATGATAAAAAAAGATTTGTGATAGTTGATGCGGGGATGAATGACCTCGTAAGACCTAGTTTGTATCAAGCTTATCATGATTTTGAAGTGATTGGGGCTAACGACGATGAAAAATCATTAGCTGATATCGTAGGGCCCATCTGCGAAAGTGGAGATTTTTTAGCAAAAGATAGGCAAATGCCAAAAACTAAACATGATGACTTGATAGTGATAAAAAGTGCAGGAGCTTATGGGTTTACCATGAGTAGTAATTACAATACAAGATGCAAGGTTGCTGAAATTGCTTTAGAAGATGGCAAAGATAGGTTAATTCGAAGAAGAGAGAATTTTGAAGATTTAATAGAGTTGGAAAAAGAGTATATATGAGTTTTTTTATAGATGTACAAGGAACTTTGATAGATGATGTGGACAAAAAACCGATTAAGGGTTCTGTGGAATTTATAGAGTATTTAAACTCTACATGTACGCCTTATATGGTTGTAACAAATAACACAAAAATCCCAAGTTATGATTTTCATAAATTTTTATGCAACCTAGGGTTTGATATACCCAAAGGAAATTATCTTGATCCATTCATGGTGCTTGAAAATAGTGTTAAGCAAAAAGAAGTAGTGGTGTTTGGTGCTCCTGAATTTACAGATGCTTTGCAAACTATGGGTTATGATACATCGTCTAAAAATCCAAAAACGATATTGATAGCTAGTAAAAAAGATTTTAGCTCAAGTGATTATGCAAGCATGATTGAAACTGCACTTGGAGATGTTGCGTTAGTGGGTATGCATGCTACCAGTATCTATGCAAAAGAAGGCAGAAGATTTCCAGGAGTTGGAGCGATTTTAAAGATGGTGTCTTATGCTACTTCAAAACCTTATGAGATTATAGGGAAGCCAAGTGTTGCTTTTTATGAAGAGGCTAGAAGGTTGCTAAATGCGCAACAAAATAGCAATATAAGCTTTGATGAGATAGAGATGATAAGTGATGATGCCATAGGTGATTTGTGTGGTATAAAAGAGCTTGGTGCAAAAACAACTTTGGTGCTAAGTGGAAAATGTAAAAATGAAGATGAGATAAGTCCAGTAAAAAATATGATAGACAAAATAATCCCTAGTATTGGTGATATGCAAAAAGAGGCGATTGTATGGAATTAGATAAGTATCGAAAACAAATTGATGATATTGATGATGAAGTCTTGAAGCTTTTGAATAGAAGGATGATAGCAGTCAAAACTATTGGAGATTTAAAACAAACTACAGGAAGTGCGATATATAGGCCTGAGCGAGAACGAGAGATATTAGATAGATTAAAAGCATTAAATGATGGATATCTTAATGACGATGCGATAGATGCAATCTTTCAAGAAGTTTTCGCAGTCAGTAGAAACATTGAACTTCCTGAAAATATAGCATATCTTGGACCAAAAGGAAGCTTTACACACCAAGTGGCCCAGAGTAGATTTGGTGCCATGGGAAGGTATATCGGATTAAATTCTATAGAAGCGGTATTTACAGTTTTAGCTAACAAAGAAGCAAAATACGGAGTTGTACCTATCGAAAACAACACCGAAGGTGCTGTTGGAATCACCCTTGATTGTCTTGGAAAATATGAAAGCCAAATCATAGCTGAGATATATATGGATATTCATCACTCATTTGTCTCTACATGTGAGAGCTTAAAAGATGTAAAGAAGATATATTCTCATCCACAAGGCTATAACCAATGCAGAACATTTTTAGAAGAGCATTTTTTGAGTGATATAGATTTTGTTGCTACAAAATCAACAGCCCTTGCTGCAAAGATGGCGGCAAAGGATAAAAAATCTGCTGCTATTTGTTCTCATATCGCTGCAAAATTATATAAAGTGCCTATACTTTTTGAAAAGATTGAAGATAATTTGGCAAATAAAACTAGATTTTTGATTTTGAGTGATTTTAAAAATGCAAAATCTAATAAAAGCAAAACTTCTATTTTAGCAAAAACAGCAGATAAGCCAGGTGGTTTGGTTGAATTTTTGCAAACATTCCAAAAATATGGAGTAAATCTAACCAAAATAGAGTCAAGACCTATCAAGGAAAAAGGATTTAAAACAGTTTTTTATCTTGATTTCGAAGGTCATATAGATGATGAACGAGTACAAAATATATTAGAAGAAAATAAAACCAGCCACGATATCAAATGGCTAGGAAGTTATGTAAATGGAGAATAATAAAATGAAATTCAATGCAGTATTAGATAATTTAAAGATTTATGAAGCAGGCAAACCTATCGAGCTAGTTGTTCGAGAGTATGGTGTAGATGAAAAGGATATTATCAAGCTAGCAAGTAATGAAAATCCAAGAGGTTGCAGCAAAAAAGTCCAAGATGCAATTTGCAAAGATGTCTCAAAGATGAATCTGTATCCAGATGATAGCATGTATGAATTAAAAGAGAAATTAGCTTCAAGATTTGATGTCAAAAGTACAAATGTTATAATCGGAGCGGGAAGCGACCAGATTATATCTTTTGGAGTACACGCAAAGGCTAATAAAAATAATAAAGTCTTGATGGCAAAAACTACATTTGCTATGTATGAGATTTATGCTAGACAAACAGGAACTACTATACTAAAAACTCCATCTCACCAACATAATTTAAGTGAATTTCTTGATATTTATAAAAAAAATAAAGATATTGCTGTTATATTTTTATGCTTGCCGAACAATCCTTTAGGTGAGTGTTTAGATAAGGACGATATATATGATTTTTTAGACCAAATTGACAATGATACTCTAGTTATAGTTGATGGTGCTTACCAAGAATATGCAAAATACAAAGATGCAAAAAAAGAGATAAATCCAAAAGACATCATATCTAAGTATCCAAATGTTTTATATCTTGGGACTTTTTCAAAAGCTTATGGATTGGGTGGTATGAGGTGTGGATATGGCATCGCGTCAGAAGACATGATAAAAGCACTGATGAAATTAAGAGCTCCTTTTAACATCACAACACTTTCTCTAAAAGCAGCAATTGTGGCACTTAGGGATGAAAAATTTGTACAAGATTGCATAAGAGAGAATTTTGAACAAATGAGTATTTTTGAAAAATTTGTCAAAGAATTAGGCTTTGATTATATAGATAGTTTTACCAATTTTATAACTTTAGAGTTTAAAAATGATCAAAATTCTAGTGAAATTTCTGAAAAGCTCTTGAAAAAAGGTATAATTGTAAGAAATCTTGGAGCGTATGGTATGAACGCCATTCGTGTGACCATAGGTACGGCTTCGCAAAATTTAAGATTTATGAGTGAATTTAGAAAAATATATTCAAATAAGGGTTAATTAGTGGATTTAAAAGTCTTCTTAAGTCAGATTACAGCGCTCATACAAAGTCTTTCTCTAAGACAAAAGATTGTAGCATCTATTTCTGTTGCTGTTGTGGTTGGTTTTTTATCTTTTCTTGTCTTTTTTAAAGGATCAAATTCCGCTTTAAATGCTGGATATAGTGTGTTGTTTGACAACACAACTCCAAGTGATTCAGCACTTATTATTCAACAGCTTGATAAAGACAATATACCATATAAAGTTGTAAATGAAGGCACTATAGCAGTGCCTAGTAGCGTAGTTTATAAAGAAAGAATTGCTATCTCTGCCCAAGGAATTCCAAAAAATTCCAAAGTTGGATTTGAGATATTTGATAAATCTCAATTTGGCTCAACTGATTTTGAACAGAAGATCAAATACTTAAGAGCATTAGAGGGTGAACTTTCAAGGACTATAGAAGATTTAAACCCTATCTCAAGTGCTAGTGTTCATATAGCCATACCAAAAGAGAGTGTATTTGCTGAGCAAAAACTTCCAGCAACTGCATCTGTTGTTTTAGATATTAAAAGAGGCTTAAGCCTTACAAGTAAGCAAATAATGGGTATAAAAAATCTAATCTCCGCTTCGGTCACCAATCTCAAAACTAATGATGTGAAAATAGTAGATCAAAATGGGGTTCCGCTAGGAGGAGAAGAAGCTTTTTCCTCTGATTTAATTAAAAATCAAATTAAATACAAAAAAGATTTTGAATCAAATCTTGAAGATAAGATTATAAATGTTTTAACCCCAATTGTTGGAGGAAGCGATAAGGTGGTAGCCAAGGTTACGATTGATTTTGATTTTAAACAAGAAGAATCAACTAGCGAAGTGTATGATCCAAATTCCGTGCCTAGAAGTGAACAAAGCGTGGAAGTGAAAAAAGAAGGTGCACCCACCAAAGATGTGGGAGGAGTCCCAGGAGCTGTTAGTAACATAGGGCCAGTCCAAGGCTTGAAAAGTCAAAAAAATGGTGAGAAATATCAAAAGAGCTCAAGCACTACAAATTATGAGATATCCAAAAAGACTACAAATACAAAAGGTGAATTTGCAACTATCAAAAAGATAAGTGCTGCAGTTGTTGTTGATGGAAACTATAAGTTTGCAAAAGACGGCAATGGGAAAGTGATAAATGATTTAAAATATACTCCTTTAACGGCAGAACAAATGCGCTCAATTACAAGTTTGGTAAAACAAACAGTTGGGTTTGATAAAAAAAGAGGAGATGAAGTTACTGTTAGCAATCTTGAATTTAAACCTTTGTCAAAAGACGGCACTAAGCCACTTACTCAAAATGTAATAGACAAAGCACAGTACTATCTAGGGCCTATTTATCCTTTATTTAAGTTTCTTTTGGTTGCTATCATTTTATTTATATTTTACAAGAAGATTATCGTGCCTTTCTCGCAGAGGATGTTAGAGCAGCAAGTTGAAGATTTGGATGACATAGAAAATAAAGATATCTTGGACGAAGATGATAATGCAGAAGATACACTAGAAAAGTTTAGATTAGCCAGAAAAAAAGTTGAAGAACAGTTAGGCGCAGGAGATGACTTTAATGAAGAGTCATTGAGATATGATGTATTGCTAGAAAAATTAAAAAATTTATCTGAACAAAAAAGCGAAGAAGTAGCTGGCTTACTTGAGGGAATGATAAGAAACTCTTCAGATTTTAATGTATCATCAGACGGTAAGGAGAAGTAGTGAAATTAAGCGAAGAGCAAAAAAACGAATATAACGAGCTCTCTATACCAGAGAAGATAGCGATACTTTTTATCCAGCTAGGAGAAGATATAGCTACAAATCTTTTTTCACATATGCAAATTAATTCTATAACAGAGATATCAAAGTATATTGCAACTGCAAAAAATATAGACAAGCAAGTGGCTAACGCTGTTTTAGAAGAGATGTATGCTTTATTGCAATCAAATCAATATATAAGAACGGGTGGTATGGAATATGCGAAAGAGATACTTTATAGAACTTTTGGCCCGGAAGCTGCTCAAAATATATTAGAAAAGTTGTCTAGAAATATGGAAAGTACACAAAATTTTGGATATCTATCTCAAATCAAACCACAGCAATTGGCAGATTTTATCATCAACGAGCATCCACAAACTGTTGCTTTGATTTTAGCCCATATGGAACCTACGAGTGCGGCCGAAACACTCTCTTTCTTTACCGATGAACTGAGAAGTGAAGTTACAATAAGGATGGCAAATCTAGGTGAAATTTCTCCTTCAGTTGTCAAAAGAGTTTCTGCTGTCCTTGAAAATAAACTAGAGTCATTAACATCCTACAAAGTTGAAGTTGGAGGCCCTAGAGCGGTTGCTGAGATTTTAAATAGACTTGGTCAAAAAGCATCAAAAAGCACTATATCGTTTATTGAACAAGCTGATGAACAATTGGCTTCGACTATTAAAGATATGATGTTTACATTTGAAGATATTTTAAAATTAAATGCTACTGGAATCAGAGAGATACTAAAAGTTGCAGATAAAAAAGATTTAATGATAGCTTTAAAAGGCTCAGGTGAAGATCTGAAAAATAAATTTTTAGAGAGTATGTCACAACGAGCTCAAGATGCATTTTTAGAAGAGATGAGTTTTTTAGGAGCCGTTAGGGTAAAAGATGTTGAAGAATCGCAAAGGAAAATCGTCGATGAGGTACAAAAATTAGCTGAGCAAGGTATCTTGCAAATTGGTGAAACTGAAGAGATGATTGACTAAGGCAAAGGTGTAAACATGGATAATGTAGTAGAAAAAAAAGAACTTGAAAAACATACAATAGAAAAATATAGATTTAAAGTTTTAGGTTTAACTGTGCAAGATGAAGAAGCTCTCATTGATCCAGATATTGACATAAATGCCAAGAGCATTGAAGAGCCTGAAGAAAGTATATTGCCCAAAGCTGATGAGAGTAAATTTGTAGATGAATTATTGAAAAAAAGTGATGAACTTTCATCTAATATAATAAAACTTCAAATACAAATCGAAAAACAAGAAGATGATTTTAAAGCTAGATTAGATAAGGAAGTGTCAAGAGAAAAGGAAATAGCTCAAAAAGAGGGATTTGAACAAGCTAAATCTGAATTAGAAGAAAAGTTAAATGTCACCGTTTTAAATTATGAAAACTCAGCTAAAAAGATGGACGAAAAAATCAAAGAGATGGATACTTTTTTAAATAAAATGCAAGATGATATCGCCCACACAGCAGTAGAGGTTGCAAAAGAGGTTATAAAAAAAGAGATAAGTGATTCAAGCTCAAGTGTTGCAACAGCACTCTCGAGAGAACTTTTGGATGAATTAAAAGATGCAAATAGAATAACACTTAAAGTAAATCCGCAAGATGCAAAGATATTAAATGAAGTTTATAAAGATAATGATAGAGTAAGTGTTGAGCCTGACCCTGCTATCTCAAAAGGCGGTGTGGTATTGTTTAGTGAAAATGGAAATTTAGATGGTAACATCTCTCAACGATTTGAAAAAGTGAAAAATTTATTAGAAGATAAAGATTAAAATAGTATGAAAATTGATATAAAAAATAAAAATATACAAGAATTAAAAGATGTTTGTGTAAAGCTAAGAGGCAAGATTATACAAACTGTGAGTAAAAATGGTGGTCATCTTAGTAGCAATGTTGGAGCAGTTGAGCTTATAGTTGCTATGCATTATGTATTTGATAGTGAAAAAGACCCTTTTATATTTGATGTAAGTCATCAATCTTATGCACATAAACTTCTAACAGGAAGATGGGATAGATTTGATACTCTTAGACAATTTGAAGGGATTAGCGGCTATACAAAGCCAAATGAATCTAGTAAAGATTATTTCATAGCAGGGCATAGTTCTACTTCTATATCCTTAGCTGTTGGAGCTGCAAAAGCTATAGCTTTAAAGGGTGAGAGTGAACAAAGAGTCCCAGTTGCACTTATTGGTGATGGTTCCATGAGCGCTGGTATGGTTTATGAAGCTTTGAATGAACTTGGTTTTAGAAAGTACCCAGTTGTCATTATTTTAAATGATAATAAAATGAGTATTTCAAAGCCAATAGGAGCGATAAGTAGCTTTTTATCACATGCAATGGCTGGAAATATTTATCAAAAATTAAAAAAAACAACAGAACAAATCTTAGAATATTTACCTGAAAGTGCCACATATATGGCAAAGAGATTTGAAGAAGGATTTAAACTAATCACACCTGGGATTTTATTTGAAGAGTTGGGAATTGATTATATTGGTCCAGTTGATGGACACAATATAGAAAGTTTAATAAAAGCTTTTAGCATTGCAAAAGAGTTGAAAAAACCAGTTATTATTCATGCTCAAACGATTAAAGGAAAAGGGTATGAAAAAGCTGAGGGTTGTTATGAAAATTGGCATGGTGTAGGACCTTTTGATGTGCAAAGCGGTCAATCTTTAAAGAAAAGTACAAGTAAAAATGCAACGAGTATGTATAGCGAAGCATTGTTAGAGTTGGCAAAAGAGCATGAAGATGTGGTTGGTGTTACAGCGGCCATGCCAACGGGAACTGGCATGGATAAGTTGATTGATGCATTTCCAAATCGTTTTTGGGATGTGGCGATTGCAGAACAACATGCTGTTACCTCTATGTGCGCCATGGCAAAAGAGGGTTTTAAACCTTTTGTGACAATATATTCTACATTTTTGCAAAGAGCATATGATCAAGTAATCCATGATGCTTGTATCATGAATTTAAGTGTTGTGTTTGCCATGGATAGAGCTGGAACTGTTGGAGAAGATGGAGAAACACATCAGGGAGCTTTTGATATATCATTTTTAAGTGCGATACCAAATATGACACTGATGGCACCAAGGGATGAAAAGAGTATGCACAAAGCTGTTGGGTATGCTTATGCTCATCAAGGTCCATTAGGAATAAGATATCCAAGAGGCAATTTTTATGACTGTGAAGTGGAGCAAGATGATGATTTTCAATTAGGAAAATTAGAGATAATTAAAGAAGAAAAAAAGAGTAAAATACTTTTACTAGGCTATGGCAATGGTGTTGGTAGAGCAGTGCAAACTAGTAAATTTCTCGAAACTGAAGATATAAAATCCTGCATAGTGGATTTAAGATTTGCAAAACCATTAGATGAAGAAAACCTAGTCAAATTGGCGAAAAAATATAAAAAATGGTTTGTTTT
>JALUMJ010000028.1 GCA_027040375.1 Campylobacteraceae bacterium | reverse complement strand
CAAGACCAAAAATTAGGCAATCTAAAAATCATAGATTACCTTCCAGCAGGAAGTTATAAAGGCAACCTTGTGGTTGAGGGAACTTGCGTTAAAACTTTTACAGGCTCATTGATGAGCGAAGGTAGTGATTCTTTGATTCCCATAGAAAATGTTGAGGTTGTAGGCGATGAGATTAAAATCATATCACCTGTATCTAAAGGATTTGCGGCTCGCCCTATCGGAGAGAACTATAAAAAAGGCGAAGTTCTTATAAAAAAGGGAACAAAGATAAGATATGCCGAGATTGGTGTTCTTGCAGAGTTAGGATATGTGCAAGTGAGTGTTTTTGTAAAACCTCGCATAAGTATATTGGCTACTGGTAGTGAAATACTTGATTTTGGAGAGTTGAAAGAGAATATCTCTCAAATACGAAGTTCAAACCATGTAACTATAGAAGCGATTTTAAACGAAGCAGGAGCCGATACTATAAGATTAGCTATAGCAAAAGATGATAAATCAAAGATAAAAGAAGTGATGAGTGAAGCTTTAAGACACTCAGATATACTCGTAACTACTGGTGGAGTTAGCGTGGGTGATTATGACTTTGTAAAAGAAGTTTTGGGCGATATGAAGCCAGAATATATAGTTGATGGTGCTTTTATAAAACCAGGGCGTCACATAAAGATAGTAAAAGTAGGATATAAATACATTTTTGCACTTCCAGGATTTCCTTATAGCTCAAGTGTAGGGGCATTTTTATATATACTACCACTTTTAAGAGCCATGAGTGGTAGAGATTTTGAAAGTAAAATTGTAAAAGCCTATATAGGAGAAGATTACAAAAAACGCTCAAAATACAAAGAGTTTACAGCTTGCAATCTAGTGTTAAAAGATGGAAAAGTGAGTGTAAATCTTCAAGGTAAAAAAACAGGAAGCAGTGCAATATTAAACAATATGCTAGGCGACGCAGCACTTCTTTGCATAAATGAAGAAACAAAAGAGTTAAAAAAAGGTGATTTAGTTGATGTGATAATGTTGTAATTTTTGCCGTTATGACATTTTTATGTAGATATACATAAGGATACCGTAGCGGACAAATTTTGCAATAAAAACTATGCCTAAAAATTTCCACCAATTATATCTTAGTATCCCAGCTACGAAAGTTATAGGGTCGCCGATGATGGGTGTCCAAGAGAGCAATAGTGATATAAAGCCGTATTTTTCAAAAAGTTTTGTTGCTTTTTGTATGGAGTTTTGTTTGAAGTATGATTTTTTTAGTGCTAAATTTCTTAGATATTTTCCTAAAAGATAATTAATAAAGGAGCCAAGAGTATTTCCAATGCTCGCCACAAGCAAAGAGGTGTATATGAGATTTGGAGAAACATGAAGTCTGTATAGAAAATACGCCTCGCTACCACCTGGTAAAAGTGTGGCAGCACCGAGGCATATAAAAAACAGAGTTATCAATGTAAAAAGTTTTCTATCTCTTCTTTATTCGTATCTAGTGAGTTGTATTTTATGATTAGTATATTTTCACTCTCATTTTTATACCATTCTATTATGCCCTCTATGTCATGAAGATTATTGGCATTATCTAGATTGATATCATCAAAACTTAGATATAGATTTTTATTTATTTTTGGATTTGTTATGCTTGCTACTAAAAATAACCATAAAAATGCTATGACTATGACAACTATAGCTATCTCTTTCATGCCATAATTTTGAAGAAAATATCCACCAAAAACACCACCTATAAAAGTACCGATATAACCAAAAGAATTAAAAATTCCAAGGGCTGTGCCTTTTTGATGAATCCTAGGATATTTGCTCGCCATTGATTGCATAAGTGGTTCGTGCATGTTGAACCCTACAAAAAAGATTATAACCCCTACTATAAAAAATGTAGCTGAGTGGGCATAACCCATGATGGCATAACTAACAGCAAACAAAAAGATACCTAACATCAACATTTCTTTTGCTTTATGATATTTTTCACCTATGATTGCTGAGGGAGCCATGGCAAGAACCCCAAAAACCATAGCTGGCATATATACCATCCATAACTCTTTTTTATCCCAGCCAAATTCTTTAAGCATCAAAATTGGGATAATTAAAAATGCTAAAGTCATCATGCCTTTTTGAAGCATATTTGTTATGTTCATTTTCATTAAGTCTTTGTTTTGAAGAATCTCCACAAGTCTTGTGTTGCTATTGTCATAACTATGAGATATCTTTGGTGGGTTTTGAACTTTTAGATAAAGTATAACGATGGCAAGAATTGAAAAAATGGCAACCAAGAAAAATAGTTTATCTACTCCCCAATAACCTCCAACCAACGGTCCAATCATCATGGAAAGTGCAAATGACATAGCTATACTTCCACCCATGATTGCCATAGCTTTTGCTCTGACTTCTTCTTTTACCATATCGCTTATCATGGCAGTTGCAACAGCTCCTATGGCTCCAGCTCCTTGGATAAATCGCCCAAACATCAAGCTATAAATATCTCCACTAAAAGCACACATAAGAGAGCCGATTATAAAGATAATCAAGCCTATCGTTATAGTTATTTTTCTCCCGATTTTATCTGAAAGCATTCCAAAAGGAACTTGTAGTAGCATCTGCGTCAGTGCGTATCCGCCAATCGTGATACCTACTAAAAACTCATTTGAGCCTTTTAATCCTAGTGCGTAAACCGAAAGTACTGGTAGTACTATAAACAAACCCATAAATCTTAAGCCGATAATAGCGGTAATCGGCATAATAGTTTTCATCATAATTTTGTCCTAATATTTAAATAGGAGTTATTTTACCCTAATTTAGCTTTAAAAAAGAAAAAATGGTATAATAAAACATCTAATTTATGAAAGAGGTAAAATGAAATATCCAAAATTTACGCTCAAACACAAATCTTTGATGGCAAAATATCTTACAAAAGAGGTGTTTGAAGAGCTAAAAGAATTAAAAACCAAAAATGGCTTCACCCTTCAAAGGGCAATACAATCAGGAATAGACAATCCAGATAGCGGGATAGGAGTATATGCAGGAGACGCAGAATCATACACAACTTTTAGTGCATTGCTTGACCCAATCATACAAGAGTATCACGGTTTTTCACAAAAGGATATGCACAAAAGCAATCTAAATCCTGATGATTTAAAAGCACCAAACCCTGATATGGAAGATAAATATATTGTTTCAACTAGAATCAGAGTGGGAAGAAATTTGGCTGATTTTCCTTTGGGAACATCTATATCAAAAGAGCAAAGAGATGAGGTTGAAAAAACAGTGTCAACAGTTTTAAATTCTTTAAGTGGTGATTTAAGCGGTAAATATTTCCCTCTTCTTGGGTTGAGTGAAACTGATAGACTCTGTTTAGTGGAAGACCATTTTTTATTTAAAGCAGGAGATAGGTTTTTAGAATCAGCTGGATTAAATCGTGATTGGCCGCACGGCAGAGGGATTTACCATAATAACGAAAAAACTTTTTTAGTATGGATAAACGAGGAAGATGAATTAAGAATCATATCTATGCAAAAAGGTGGAAATATAAAAGAAGTTTTCACTAGGCTAGCAAAAGCTATAAATGAGTTAGAAAAAAAGATGAAATTTGCATATAGTGAGCACCTAGGTTACATAACAAGTTGCCCGACAAATCTAGGAACTGCGATGAGAGCAAGTGTACATATAGCTTTGCCAAAACTCTCAAAAGATATGGATAAATTTAAATCCATCACAGACAAACACCACCTACAAATCAGAGGAATAAACGGCGAACACTCAAAAAGTGAGGGTGGAATCTACGACATAAGCAACAAGCGAAGGCTAGGTGTCACAGAAGTGCAATGCGTTCAAGATATGTATGATGGAGTAGTTAAACTAATAGAGGCTGAAAAAAACTTAAAATAAGGGTTGAATTCAAGATTCAACCCCTGACCC
>JALUMJ010000027.1 GCA_027040375.1 Campylobacteraceae bacterium | reverse complement strand
ATCATCTGTGCGAATGCTATCTTTAACCTCAAATCAAATATCTTATCTTCATAATTTTTTGTGGATTTAAATACCTCAAAAACTCTACCCTGCCTATTTCTAGGTATATATTTTACAAATTCATGGTCTATTTTTTTGAAATTTTTTATATCAAAATGGTTAAAAACTCTATCGGGAGTGAGATATCTATACTCTTTGCTGTACTCACTTAAATCATTTCCCATCTTTATATCTCTTGCGTATTTTATCACGGAAAATTCTTCGTTTTTTAGGTATTGGCTCTTCATTTGCATAAAATAAAAGAGTCCTACAGCTAGTATCAAAACTGCGACACTTAAAAAATAGATAAGAAAAAACTTTAAAAAAGCTCTTTTTTCATGAATCTTCAAGACGATATCCTATGCCTTTTATAGTGCAAATCGGCAGTCCAACTTTTCTAAGGCGATTTATATGCACTCTCAAAGCTCCCTCACTCATCTCTTTGCCCTCACCTAATTCATCTAGTAACCTCTCTTTTGAGAGAGTTTTATTTAGATTTTGAAATAAAAGTCTTGCAATATGCAGCTCATATGGAGGTAAAGCGATGAAGTCCACCCCACTGTAAAGTTCATCTTTTTCTATGACAAAATGAAAACTGCCTACTTCAATTTCATTTGCATAAGTGTGATATTGCTTCTTTAAGAGCGCTCTTATGCGTATCAAAAGCTCATCAAAATCAAATGGTTTTTTTATATAATCATCAGCTCCAACCTCAAAACCCTGAGATAAAGATGCGACATCGCTAAGAGCTGTGATGAAGATAGCAGGTGTCATATCTCCACTCTCTCTTAGGCTTTTTAGGAGTTCAAATCCATTTAAAAACGGAACATTTACATCTAGTAAAAGCAAATCAAATTTTTTGATAAATGTAGCGTCAAGTGCCCTCTCTCCATCGCTTACATGTAAGACTTCAAAACTCTCACTCTCTAACAATTCTATAAGTGTTTCGGATAAGACATCATCGTCTTCTAATAGTAATATTTTTGACATTCGTTATTATATAAAAAGATGTATTAGCTTATCGTTAAGGGTAAATACCAACTCAAAAATAATCAAAAAAGTGGTATAATTAAAGAAAAATTTAGGAGGTATAAGATGAAAGTTATTTGTCCTCACTGCCAAGCCATTAACAATGTGCCTAAAAAAGATGATTATAAAAAAGCAAATTGCGGCAAGTGTAAAAACTCACTCTTAGAAGCTAAACCTATAGAATTGACTAGCTCAAACATAGATAGAATCCTAGAAAATTCTGATATACCAGTCATCGTTGACTTTTGGGCGCCATGGTGCGGACCTTGCAAGATGATGGCTCCTGTATTTGCAGATACTGCTATCGGATTTCCGTTAAAAGCGCTTTTTGCTAAAGTAAATACTGAAAATGAACAGTTTTTGGGAAGTAGGTTTAAGATAAGAAGTATCCCAACTTTGGTTGTCTTTAAAAATGGAGAAGAAGTTGATAGAATATCTGGTGCTATGGATCCAACATCATTGGAAAATTATGTTAGAAGGTTTGTTTAACAAACCTTCTAACAAATCACGATTGACTTCACCTCGGTATAGTCATCTTCTATGGCAAATTTTGGCCCCTCTTTGCCTATACCACTATGCTTAAAACCACCATATGGCTGTATATCAAAACGAAGAGTCGGTATATCATTTATCACGACACCTCCTGCTTCTAATTCATCTATCGCATCTGTTACCATAGCTAAATCATTAGTAAAAACAGAATACTGCAATCCAAACTCTGAATCATTCATGGATTTTTTTGCCTCTTCATAATTCTGCTTTGCTATCAAAGAGACGATAGGAGCAAAAACTTCTTGGCAGACTATATTCATCTCTTCTTTGACATCCACCATAATAGTTGGCTCCATCACCAAATCTTGATTACCTCCGCCAAGTAAAATTTTTGCACCCTCTTGTTTTGCATTTGCTATCCAAATCTTTGCTTTATCTATCGCATCCTCATCTATCATAGGACCTATAAAAGTTTTATCATCATAAGGATTTCCAACGGTAAGCTTGCTTGTTTCAACAGCCAAAAGTTTTGAAAATTCATCATAAACATCTACATGTACATAGATTCTTTGTAGCGATATACAAACTTGCCCAGAGTTGACAAAAGCTCCAATAGCACACTTTTTAGCGGCATCTTTTAAGTTAGCAGACTTGTCTATAAATGTAGCAGCATTTCCACCAAGCTCCAAAGCTATCTTTTTTATGCCAGCTCTTTTTGTGATTAGTTTTCCCACTGGAACACTTCCTGTGAAGCTGATAACTCTTGGAATTTGGCTTGTTACCAAAGCATCATTTACGCCCTCACCACTATAGACAATACTAAGCGCATCTTTTAAGGCATAAGAACTCTCGATAAAGAGTTTAGCGAGTGAATATGCACAAAGTGGTGCGGCGGAACTAGGCTTCAATACGACTGCATTTCCGCTCACAAGTGCTGGGGCTATCTTGTGCGCTACAAGATTTAGTGGAAAATTAAATGGAGTGATGGCAAGTGCAACCCCCACAGGAACTCTTTTGAAAAATGCCAAAGTTTTTTTGCCACTAGGCATGGCAGTTGTATCAAAACTCTCTCCCGATATAGTTACCATTGTATGGGCTGAGAGTCTTATGGTCTCTATACATCTGGTCACTTCACCTCTGGCAAAAAGCATCGGTTTTCCAACCTCATCACAGATAATCTTTGCAAATTTTTCACTCTGCTCTTCTAGTTTATCTGCCACATCTTCTAACCAAGCAACTCTTTGGTGCAGAGGGGATTTTTTTGTCTCTTTTGATGCGCTTTTGGCTTTTAGATATGCCATCTCAACATCGCTGGTGGTGCATACAGGATAAGTAGAAACAACATTTGCATTAAAAGGATTTTTTACCTCTATAGCATTTTGAGTTTCCTTCTCTTCACTTCCTAAAAATATCTTTGCTCTGTTCATGTCAGCTCCTAAAACAGTATTTAATATAAACTTTGGTATTATTATAGCTATTTTAATATTAATAGGTTGAAAAAAGATGGAAAAAGCAAAATTTATTTGGATGGATGGCAAATTAACTCCTTGGGATGAGGCAAATGTTCACATTTTGACTCACACTCTTCACTATGGCAATGGCGTTTTTGAGGGAACAAGAGCATATATGACAGAAGATGGTTTAGCGATATATAGACTCAGGGATCATACAAAAAGACTTTTAAACTCAGCAAAAATCACGAGAATTAAGCCCTCTTATACAGTAGAGGAGCTAGAAAATGCACAACTTGAACTTCTTCGCGTAAATGATTTCAAATCAAATGTCTATCTTAGACCTCTTATATATTTAGGTTATGGGATTATGGGACTATATCATGTAAATGCTCCTGTAAAAACTGCGATAGCCGCATGGGAATGGGGTAGTTATCTTGGGGATGAAGGGCTAAAAAATGGCATCAGAGTCAAAATTTCATCTTTTACAAGAAACCCTGTTAGCTCTACCATGGGTAAAGCAAAAGCAGCTGCAAACTATCTAAATTCACAATTAGCAAAATATGAAGCGATGGATGCTGGATATGAAGAGGCTCTTTTATTAGATGAAGATGGCTTTGTTGCTGAAGGAAGTGGCGAGTGCTTTTTTATCGTTCGAGATGGTGTTTTGATATCACCTCCAAATGACACTTCACTCGAGAGTATCACACAAAACAGTGTCATCATGTTGGCAAAAGATGCTGGAATTCCAGTGGAGAGAAGAAGAATCACGAGAGATGAAGTCTATATTGCCGATGAGGCATTTTTTACTGGAACTGCGGCTGAAGTAACTCCTATAAAAGATGTGGATAATTATATGATTGGTGATGGAAAACGAGGTTCGATTACTAAGCAATTGCAAGATGCATATTTTGATGTTGTTTATGGGAGAAATAAAAAATATAGAGATTTGTTAACTTTCATTTAGAGAGTTAGTGTAGAATACAATGAAATTTTAAAGGAAAAAAGATGCCAGTTGATTTGAATGATTATTTTAAAAAGAAGAGCGGAAGCGGTGGAGGAAATAGTGGTGGCGGAAACAATAATTCCATGCCAAACATGGAGCCACCAGAGTTTTTAAAAAACCTTGGTAAAAAAGCGGGGTTTTTATATGTCTTGATTGCCGTTATAGTAGTTTTGGTTATAGCTAAGCCATTTATCATCATAAACTCAGGTGAAATGGGCATAAAGGCAACTGCTGGTAAATTTGACCCAACTCCTATGAATCCTGGATTTCATCTGTTTTTGCCTTTTATCCAAACTATATTTATAGTTGACACAAAAGTTAGAGTGATGAATTATACATCTGGAGCAGATCAAGAACGAACCCAAAGAGGCTCAGGGATAAAAAATAAAAATGCCATATCTGTCCTAGATTCAAGAGGGCTTCCTGTTTCTATCGACTTAACAGTTCAGTACAAATTAGAGCCATCTTCTGCACCTCAAACGATAGCTACTTGGGGAATGGCATGGGAAAATAAAATCATAAACCCAGTAGTAAGAGATGTTGCTAGAAATGTTGTAGGTCAATATCCAGCAGAAGAATTACCAGTACAAAGAAATGCAATAGCAGCAAAAATTGATCAGCAGATTAGAAAAAATATAAATGCTCAACCTGGTCATCCAGTTAAATTATTGACAGTTCAGCTAAGAAATATCATACTTCCTCAAAAGATTAGAGATCAGATAGAGATGGTTCAAGTAGCAAAACAACAAGTCCAGAAAACAAGATACCAAGTCGAACAAGCAAATCAACAAGCTAAGAAAAAAGCGGCACTTGCCACTGGTGATGCAAATGCAAGGAAGATTAAAGCACAAGGTCAAGCAAATGCCATCAAGATAGAAGCTGATGCAAATTCTTATGCAAATATTGAGATTTCTAAAAGCATCACTTCAAATCTTTTAAAACTTCGACAAATAGAGGTTCAAGGTAAATTTAATGACGCACTTGCTGTTAACAAAGATGCTAAAATCTTCTTAACACCTGGTGGCGCTGTTCCAAATATTTGGGTAGATACAAAAGATGCTAGACAGATGACTAGCGTTAGAAAATAAAGGTAATTTAATGGGTATAAAGTTAGAAAATAGCATCGATTGGGATAAGAACCCTATGATTCCAGTTATCGCGCAAGATTTTGAAAGCGGAGAAATACTTATGTTAGCTTATACCAATAAAGAAGCCTTTGATTTAACTCTAAAAACAAAATTTGCTCACTATTTTTCAAGAAGTAGAAAAAAACTATGGAAAAAAGGTGAGCAAAGTGGTCACACTCAAGAAGTCAAAGAGATGTATTTAGATTGTGATAGCGATACACTTTTACTTAAAATAAAACAAAAAGGTGTCGCTTGTCACACTGGAAGAATGTCCTGCTTTTTTAATCGCATAGATATAGACAGAGATTTGCCTCCGATTGAAGAACAAATTGATAGCTATAGCTTAAGCGATACACTATATCACACTATTTGTGAACGAAAGAATGCTGATCCAAAAAAATCTTATGTGGCTTCACTATTTAAAAAAGGTGAAAATTCAATACTGAAAAAAGTGGTTGAAGAAGCAGGGGAATTTTGTTTTGCCATAAAAGATAATGATGAAAAAGAGATAATATATGAAGCAGCTGACCTCATGTTTCATTCACTCGTAGCACTTGGCTATAAAAATATCAATCCAGATTTAGTTAAGCAAGAACTTCAAAGAAGATTTGGACTAAGCGGGATAGAGGAGAAAAATAGCAGAAAAGATGCATAGTCTAAAACTTTCGATTTTGACATATATTCACAACCTTGGTTTATATGACTACATGGCCTTTGCATGGTTGCTTATTACTTTTTTTGTGCTACTTATTTTAGCAGTTATAATAATAAGAAAATCCACAAAACTATCAATGTTTTTGATTTTATTTTCTATGATTTTGCTATTTACTGGTCCTTTTTTAATAAAATACTATTTAGGAAAAACGATTAGAGCAGTCAAAGTAGATAATATAAAGTTTCAAAAACTTAACTTTTCAAATACTCTCATCATTGATTATAATATCAAAAATAAATCAAAAAAACCTTTTAAATTGTGCGAAACTAAAACTACAATCTATAAGAAATCGCCATCGAAGATAAGGTTATTTCTAAATCAACTAAAACCGATAGCATTTAGGACGATTTTAGTAAAAGAGCCAATAGCACCAAATGCTTCTATAAGCAAAAGATTGGTTTTAGATAATTTTACAACCAAATATGATATAAATATATCCGTAGAAGCACAATGCTATTAAAAGGACAATAAAATGATTTCTTACTTTACTATATTTCACATAATTACTTTGGCAATCTTCTTTGTAATATTTATATTACTACTTATTTTATCATTTAAAGAAACAAGAAAAAAAGTTTTAATAGCTATGATATTTTCAAATTTTTTAGTCATTTCTATGCTCGCTGTGTTTTCTATGTTTGTCTTAGATAAATACACAAAAAAAGCTAGATTAGAAGATATGTCACAAGCAAGAGTTCTTATCAGTGAATCATTTGTGATAACTGGAAGGGTGAGAAATATCGGTAAATTTGGTATCTCAAAATGCTTTTTACATGTTAAACTTGTCAATAATGCTGTAACATCTGGAAGCTTATCTGGTTCTACTGTTTATAAGCCAACAACAGGAATAGAATTTTTAGATAAGGCAAAGGGAGATGTAAAAAAATCAACAATTGTAAAAGATTTTTTAATTGCAAGAAATCTAAAAGTTGATGAACTAAGAAATTTTAGTGCATCTATGAGATTTCCATCATATTTCAAAAGCCCAACACTTGTATATAAACTACACTGTAGGTAAAGGTGCTTTAAATTACTTTATAAAATAATCTCCATTGAAACTCACAAGTGAATAATCCATATCCTCACCAATACTCTTTTTGAGTGCATCAATGCTTAAAAAACTCAGCGAATCTGCTTTTATATACTCTCTTATCTCTTCAACACTCATATTTGCACTAATAAGTTCTTCATAGCTTGGAGTATCTATACCATAGATATCTGGATGCTCAATTGTAGGCGAAGCAATGCACATGTGGACTTCCTTTGCACCTGCATTTTTTAGAATCTTTATAATTCTTTTTGATGTAGTTCCTCTCACTAGGCTATCATCAACAACTACAATTCTTTTGCCTTTTAATATCTCTTTTATAGGAGATAATTTCAGCTTAACTTTCATATCCCTTTTTGCTTGTGTTGGCTCTATGAAAGTTCTTCCAACATAATGATTTCTCACGATTGCCATCTCAAAAGGAATACCACTTTCTTGTGCATATCCCATGGCGGCACTCACACCACTATCTGGCACAGGAATTACCAAATCAGCATCTATTTTATTTTCTCTTGCAAGTGCTTTTCCTATCTCTTGCCTTACTGCATATACACTTTTTCCTTCTATCACGCTGTCTGGTCTTGCAAAATATATGTATTCAAATGCACAAACTCTAGGAGTAGGTTCAAAGAGTTGTATGCTTTCAAATCCTTCTTTATCTTTATCAAAAATTATCATTTCCCCTGGTCGCACATCTCTGATAAATTCTGCACCAACCAAATCAAATGCACAAGTTTCACTAGAAACTATATATCCACCATCTTCTAATCTTCCTAAACAAAAAGGTCTAACTCCATATCTATCTCTTATGGCAAACATTTTATGCCTACTTTGTATGATAAGACAATATGCACCTTTTACGATATTTAGAGCCTCAACAATCCTGTCTCGAAGGTGTTCTTCTTGGCTTCTAGCTATGAGATGGATTATATTTTCAGTGTCCATTTCGGATTGAAAAATTGCTCCTTCATCTATAAGGGCATTTCTCACCTCATCTTTATTGATTAAATTTCCATTATGAACTATCGAAATCTCACCAAGTTTGTAACTAGCGTGGATAGGTTGTGCATCTAAGACAGATTTACTTCCTGCTGTTGAGTATCTATTGTGTCCTACAGCTGAGTTCCCTTTTAAAAATTTTAGTGCAGCCTCATCAAAAACTTCAGTAACTAAACCTTTTTTCTTGATTTTGCTTATCTTCTCTCCATCACTTACACTAATCCCTGTAGCTTCTTGCCCACGATGTTGCATAGCAAAAAGTGAATAATAAGCAACTCTAGAAGCTTCTTTTGTATCAAAAACACCAACTATGGCACACATATAAAATCCTTAAAGACCTAAACAGTCATTTATACTATAAAGACCATTTTCTTGATTTACTATCCATTTTGCCGCTCTTATAGCACCTTTGGCAAAAGTATCTCTACTGGTTGCCGTATGATTTAATTCTATAAATTCACCATCATTATAAAATCCAACAGTATGCCTTCCAACGATATCACCGCCACGAAGAGCCATTATAGCTATCTCATCTTTACTTCTTTCGCCAATTAAACCATTTCTTCCACTAACTCTCACTTCTTCTAAATCCAAACCTCTAGCCTTTGCCGCGCTTTCACCCAAAGTTATAGCAGTTCCACTTGGTGCATCTTTTTTATATCTATGATGCTGCTCAACAATCTCTATATCAAAATCACTCAAGCTGCTTGATGCCAAAGAGACAAGCTTATTTAAAACAGCAACTCCTAGTGACATATTTGTAGAGTATAGTATAGGCATCAATTTTGAAGCTTCATTTAGCAAGTTTTGCTGATGTGGACTAAGTCCTGTAGTTCCTATAACTAGCGGGGTTGGATGCTCAAGTGCAGCTTCAAGCAAAGTTTCAGTAGCAAAAGCAATCGTAAAATCAATCACTACATCACTTTTTTCAAACAATTTTTCATAAGATTCTGTTACGACAGATTCTTCTGGTATAGGGAAACTAAATTCCTCTATAGCGTGCAGCATATGCACTTTAGCATCATTATCATTTTTTAAATTTTCTATAAGTAAACGCCCAACTCTTCCAGTTGATCCATGTATTCCGACATCCATATTTTCTTCCTTAATTATTTACATATTCTAGTGCTTGGATACCAGCAGTTGCACCATCACCTGCAGCACAAACTACTTGTTTTGAGGCGTCAATTCTCAAATCTCCAGCAGCAAAAAGTCCAGGCACTGAAGTTTTCATTTTCAAATCAACCACGACATTTCCATTTTCACTTAAATCACAAAGAGGTTTTCCGTTCTCTTGCATAAGGACTTCATTATTTACATTCATGCCAACAAAAACAAATATCCCTGGCACTTTCAAATCCCTTTTATTTCCAGTTTTATCCGAAATCTTCACTCCATTTACACCGCTTACATCACCATATATCTCATCAACAACAGAGTTTAAAATCAATTCAATTTTATCATTATTTCTAATTTTATCTACTGTTACAGGACTAGCTCTAAATTCATCTCTTCTGTGTATTAGATAAACTTTTGAGCATATATTTGCAAGATACAATGCTTCTTCTAAGGCAGTATCTCCACCGCCCAAAACTGCAACTTCCTTATTTTTGTAGAAAAATCCATCACATGTAGCACAGGTGCTTACACCTTTTCCAAAAAATTCATCCTCACCTTTTATACCAGAACTTCTTGGTGTGCTTCCTGTGCAAACTATCACACTTTTAGCTTCAATTTTTTTATCACCAAGCAAAAATATTTCAAATACTCCATCTGCTCTTTTGGAAACTCTACTTACTTCTTCCATGCTGTGTTTCATACCAAATCGCATGGCTTGCTCTGGCCAGCTTTCCATCAAATCCATACCACTCATGACACTTGCAACTCCAGGATAATTTTCTATCTCGCTGCTGCTTGTAATCTGACCTCCTGGCATACCTTTTTCGAACATACTTACATCTTTGAGTCCACCTCTAGTAGCATAAAGTCCAGCTGTTAGTCCTGCTGGTCCTCCTCCAATTATCGCTAAATCTAACATTTTATTTCTCCTTTTTTGGAAGCCAAGCTCCCAAAAAATTCCTCTTGACTATTGCTTTCACCTTGTGAAGAAGAATTTATATTTTTATTTCTTGAGCCAAGCTCCCAAAAAATTCCTCTTGACTATTGCTTTGCTTTGTGAAGAAGAATTTATATTTTTATCTATTCTATTATTTTTATCATACTATCTTGCTTATATTTTTCTTTTTTATATTTTTTAATCATAAATATACTTGGAACTCCCATTATATGAAATCTTTGCACAAGTTTTAATAGATTGTTCATTCCAGATGTAATGTTAGTGATATTTTGATTATTTTTTTTTCTTTTTTGATACATGTCGATTGCTAGTATATGTTCTTTTTTATCAATCTTTTTTAATATCGAAGCGGAATCTTGCATATTTGAGCTATAAATCAAAACCGTATAATCGTCATATTTTGGTTTAAAAATATCGCTTTTTTCATAATAAATCCAATCACTAAAATCAATAAATTTATATTGTGCAAAACGATAATTAAAGTATGCAAAAGCACTTGCTATCATCAATGCACCAAAAAAAGAAGCAAAAAGGTAGTTTAGGGAGAAGGTTTTTCTCCCTGGTTTCATCTTGAAATCCTTTTTGGCAAAAGTAAAGCTATCACCAAGTTTCTATAGGTTTTCAAAGAATTATATTCCTATAAAAAAGAATTTATTTTATCAGTTAAAATTTGTTTTGATGAAGCACCAACCATTTGGTCAACTAGCTCACCATCTTTGAAAAATAAAATTGTTGGAATTGATCTAATTCCGTATTTTACAGCTACAGCTTGCTCATCATCTGTGTTTACTTTACAAATATTTGCTTTTCCTTCAAAATCATCTGCTAATTCTTCTATAACAGGAGCTATCATTCTACAAGGTCCACACCATGGAGCCCAGAAATCTACTAACGATACGCCTTTACTAACTGTGCTATCAAAATTTGAAGCATTTAATTCCGTATATTTTCCCATAATTTTCTCCTAAATCTTTTATTTTTAAATTAAACGATATTATACAAATACTATCTTTAAAGTTACCATAGGTAAGAATTTTAATTTTTCTAAAAACTAATATTTTCCAATATTTCTATACCCTTAGGAGTGATCAAAGCCCCTGTTATTTGGTACTCTTCATTATGATTGTTTAGCATAAAGAAATAATCAATAGTCTTTATAATTTTTTGCATTTTTGCTGGCGTTATCCTATAAATAGGATTGTAATTTTTAGAATATTTCACTTCTATAAAACTCAAAATATCATCTTTTTTTGCGATGATATCTATCTCACCAAATTTTGAATGAAAATTTCTTTTTAAGATTTTATAGCCATTTGCTAGTAAATATTTTGCTACTTTTTCCTCTGCATCTAGCCCAATTTTTAAACTCAAATTACTCTTCTATCCTAATCATAGCGGGAAATTGTTTTACAAACTCACACTTACTTATCTTTTTTAAAGCCTTTTGTATATCTTTTTCAAAACATTGATGAGTAGAAAACAAAAGGGTTGCAAATTTAGCATTTTTACTCTGTTTTTGTAAAAAACTGTTTATGGATATATTTTGTTCGCCTAAAATATTTGAGATTTGAGACAATACTCCAATCTTATCTTCAACTTCTACTCTCACATAATATTTCGTAGATATTTCATCTGCATTTTTTAATTTTAATTTGCCGTGTTCTAATGCTTTTTTAAAGCCTAACATCGGAGAGTTATTGCCCTCTCTTGCTATATCAATGATATCAGCTATAACAGCACTTGCAGTCGCATCACCACCAGCTCCTGGCCCATAATACATAGTCTCGCCAACACAGTCTCCAACAACACTCACTCCATTCATCACGCCATCTACTTTTGCAATCATCTCATTTTTATTTATCAGCGTAGGATGAACTCTTAGCTCCACACTTTCGCCTATCTTTTTAGCGATTGTTAGAAGTTTTATACTATATCCAAATTCATTTGCGAAAAATATATCTTCACTATTTATATCTTCGATTCCCTCTATCAGTATGTCTTCTGGCTTTGCATCTATCCCATAAGCGATACTAGCTAAAATCAAAAGTTTATGAGCAGCATCAAAACCACCTATATCAAATGATGGGTCTGCTTCAGCATAACCCAAATCCTTCGCTTCTTGCAAGATTTCATCAAACTCTGCACCTTCGCTCATCATCTTTGTTAGCATATAGTTACATGTACCGTTCATTATGCCTTTTATAGATATTATGTGATTTGCACTCAACCCTTCTCTTAAGGCTTTAATGATTGGGATTCCGCCAGCTACACTTGCTTCAAATCCGATTGGTAGTTTTTTAGAGCTTTGTTGTAATTCATATCTATGGTATGCCAGCATTGCTTTATTTGCGGTTACTACTGATTTTCCTTTTGCTAAAGCTTTTTTCACCACACTAAATGCTTCATCAACTCCGCCCATCAACTCTACGACTATATCAATGCTTTCATCATCCAATATATCATCTATATTATCGCTTAATTTTATATCTAAATTTCGCTCTTTATTTAGGTTTTTAACAACACCGATGAGTGGGACTATCTCTTTACCAGCTCTTGCTGTGATTATATCTTTGTTTTTTTGCAATATCCTCACAACACTACTTCCCACTGTTCCTACGCCTATTATTCCCACTTTTATCATTATTTAGCCTCTAAACTCTTCAAGTATTTTTTCACATTTCTAGCAGCTTGCCTGATTCTATTTTCATTTTCAATCAAAGCTATTCTTACATATTCATCGCCATGTTCCCCAAAACCAATCCCTGGACTCACTGCGATTTTTGCTTGAGTTAACAATTGTTTTGCAAATTCCATGCTTCCAAGATGTCTTGCGCACTCTGGAATCCTAGCCCATATAAACATGGTAGCCTTTGGTTTTGTCATTTTCCAACCTGCTTTTCCAAAACTTTCAACTAGCACATCTCTTCTTTTTCTATACACTTCAATAATCTCGCCAACACACTCTTGTGGGCCATCAAGTGCTACGGTAGAGGCTACTTGGATTGGAGTAAACATACCATAATCAAACCAAGATTTAATCTTTTGAAGAGCTCCTATAAGTTTTGGATTGCCCACTATAAAGCCAACTCTCCAGCCTGCCATATTGTAGCTTTTGGACAGAGTTGTACTTTCAACGGCTACATCTTTTGCACCCTCTACTTCAAAGATTGATGGTGTTTTATATCCATCAAATGTTATATCAGAATACGCGATATCACTAATAATATAAAATCTCTCTTGTTTGGCATAAGCTACCAAATCTTCATAAAATGATTTATCGACAGTTACTGTTGTTGGATTGTGAGGAAAGTTTACCACTACGAACTTTGGTTTTGGCACAGAATCTCTAAAAGCTTTTTTTAACTTAAAAAAGAATTTTTCAGTATCTAGTTCAAAATTTTCATCAAAATCCAAACCCATTTTATGAACATTTCCACCTGCTATGATAAAAGCTTGAGAGTGTATTGGATACGCTGGGTCTGGCACTATCGCCACATCTCCAGGGTTTGTGATAGCTTGCACCAAATGCACATATCCTTCTTTGCTTCCAAGTGTTGCTACTGCCTCACTATTTGGGTCTAATTCAACTTCATATTTTCTTTTATACCAGTTGCAAATCGCAAGTCTTAATTTATATATACCTTTACTCACGCTATAGCCATGAGTTTTATCTTTCTCAACTGATTCTACTAATTTATCAATTATATGTTGTGGCGTTCTGCCATCTGGGTTTCCCATAGAAAAGTCGATTATATCTTCGCCCGCTCTTCTAGCACTTAATTTCATCTCATTTACTTCTGCAAAAAGATAGTTTGGCAATCTTTCTATCGTATTAAATCTAATTTCATCAAACATATTATTTTTCCTCCTTTATCATATACACTGATAATCCATGCTTGATATTTTCAAGCGTATATAAATCTCCAATTTTTATATATCTACAATCCTTAGGCACATCTACTTTTAGGGTATAAGTTCTTTCATCTATGTTTTTTTCAGATACTACATGTAAACTGCTATCTAAAAATGATATCTTTGGATACCAATGATCACTAAAACTAGTGCGTATTTTAATACTTGTAGCGTTATTGTTTTGTATCAAATAATCTTCTATAGGTTTTCTTAGTTTTGTTGTCGTTTCCAAATCAATCATTTTTGCATCTAATCTTGCATTGTCAGAATTTATCTTATAAGTCCAATTATATTTTTTCTCTTTAAT
>JALUMJ010000026.1 GCA_027040375.1 Campylobacteraceae bacterium | reverse complement strand
CCTTACTACAGCTTCAAGCTATTTGTTACCTCCTAGCCTGTGTAGTTTGGTTCCAGACTGATGGTTAATCTTTATCTGGGCTGGATTGTCCAGCTTGATTGCCTTAGCTTTGCTTGGCACACTCATTATTTGCCTTTAATTTTGGTTGTCTAAGTTAAGCAATATATGTTCCAATATATGATAAAGTAACTAACCATATTAACAACAAGGAAACAACCATAGACAATATAATCTCAATTTTATCTATCTACTTTTTTGTAGCCATCGGTTATCTCGCAAAGGTAATGCTAAAAGATGAGCTAAATGAAAAAAGTATTGTCAAATTAAATATCTACTTTTTACTCCCAATTTTAGCCTTTTGGGGACTTTTAACTCAAAAAATTGATGTGAAAATTTTAGAAGTTCCCATCATCTATCTTCTTATTTGCATCATAGCTTTGGTATGTACCACCATAATCGCAAAAAGATTTTTTAGCAACCCAAAAGATATCTCCATAGTCTCCATGGCTAGCGTTACAGGAGTAACAGGAAGTATAGGAATCCCTCTAGGAATTGCACTTTTTTCAAACGCATCAGTCATATACACAAGCCTTATAAATACTACAAGCATGCTGTTTGTCTATACCGTTGGAGTCTATATATACTCAAGAGGAGCATATAGCATCAAAAAATCAATCAAAAATGTCTTCAAAATGCCAATAATATGGGCTTCATTCATAGCTATTGCATTTAACATTTTTAATCTACATGTAAACAAATCTTTTTTCAAAACCTTAGAGATGGGAGCTTATGGAGCCATCGTGATGCAATTAATCATATTTGGAATCTTCTTAAAAGAAGCAAAGATAAAAGAGGTGAGCATAAAGCTTTTAAGCGTAGTAATGTCTCTAAAATTTATACTAATCCCTATAATCGCTACTATCATTTTATACATATTTCACCTAGAAAAGCTACCTCTTAGCTCAACCATGCTAGAGCTAATAGTTCCCCTAGCTATAACAAATGTAAGCCTAGCGAGCCTATTTGATTGCAAACCAAAACTTGTCACATCTTTGGTTTTTATAAGCTCTATAATTTTTATATTTTATGCTATGGTTTTAGTAAATCTTTAATTAGGAAATTGCTTCATTTTCAAGAATAGTCTTTTCATAAAGTTTAGGTTTTTAAAAGATTTTTGTGAGTTTGAGAGTATGAAAATAGGGTTATTTGGAACTAAGTTTGTAGTCTCTATATTTTTGTTAACTTGCTTTTAAATGCTTAGTTTCTTCTTTTAATCTCTCAGCAATCCATACTTTTATAATAGACTGTCTTGTAACACCAATTCTTTTAGCTTCTTTATCTAAAGACTCAATTATCCATTCAGGAAAATCAACATTCACTTTTTTAGTTTCTGTTTTCAATTTTTTGATATCTTTTAATCTTGTAGCATTTGAAAAATCTAAATACTCTGCTATATCTTCACCATTGTCAAACTTCTCATCAAATTCTTTAGCTGTTATTGTTTTCATAATTTCTTTCCTCATTTTTTCTACATCTTCTAACACTTATGATACGATAGACTTCATTTCTAAGAGCAAAAATTGCTACGAAGCATTTACTTTTGAATATCGAGATTAGAGCATAGCGAACTTCATCGTCGATAATATTAGCTGGAACAATAAGTGCATTTTCATTTTGCCATAAATTTTGAGCTTCAACAAAATCAATTCCATGCTTTTCTTTGTTCGTTTTGCTTTTATTATCGTCATATTCAAATTTCATTAAAAACCTTTTTTAATATAGAAAGTATACTCAAATTATATTTTATTTGTCAAGGCTAAAAAAATTTTATGGAAAGTTATTGGCTATTCTATTTTGTTAGCTATCTTTTAAGTAGTTAAAATTCTTTATATAACTACTAATTTTTTTATTTCAACTTTTTTGGCAAGCTGATCAAATGTCATTTGTTCTGGGAGTTCATTTGTTAACTTTTCATATATTTCAGTTTTATTTTTGTATGTAATTGAATCAATTATATATTCATTTGTTTCATTTTTGGCTGTATTCTTCCAACGACTTTTTTTCCATATCCATTGGATATTACTATAAAATTACACATTGCTTCTATTATTGCAGCTCCATGAATAACAAAAGATTTAATATTTTGTGTGTGTAAAACAGATGATAAATTTATATCTTTAAAGATGCGATATAATAATTCGATATATTGAAGAGAGTAAGCTATATTTTTTTTGATTCCATGTGCTTGAGAATTAGAAAAATACGAGTTTTCTTTTATCAAACATGACAGATGACTTTCAAGACCTCCTACACTATTAGGATACCATTTATCAGTATTTGAACTAAGTGTTAATGTTTCTGAAACCATTTAAATCCTTTTGGTAGCTATTTATAACTATCTATAATTATACAAATATTAACTTAAAATATTTTAAGCAACATAAAAGTATGATAGTTTACAATATTTTCATTATTACTCCATCATCTAAATCTAAATATAAATGATATATAACTATTTGGAATTGTTGCACTTGACAATGCATTTGCTCTCATTATGTTTAGTTTGATTTTAGCTTTAAGTAATTTTATTTTAGGTGAACAAAACAATATATTAGATTCAATTTTTGAAATATTTCCTAAGTTTATTTTTTCAATAATAATTGGTATTTTAGGTGGATTGATTACTAATTTTATTGATAAACTGTATATAAGAACTCAAACCTTAAAAACTACATCTACACTCGGTATGGTTTTTGTAGTTTTTAGTATATGCAATAACTACAACTTAGAGCCACTTTTGGCAACTCTTGTGATGGGAGTTACGATGGCAAATGTATCAAAAGAGTTTGCTTTAGTAAAAGAAGAATTTGACAACCATTTGAAAGATATAATATTTTTGCTGTTTTTTACATTTTCTGCGATGCATATGAAATTGGAACTAATTTACAAAATGCCTTGGATAATTGTTACATATGTACTATTTAGAAGTTTAGGTAAATTTTTCGGAGCTAGGCTTGGAGCCAATATAAGCCATGCACACATAGATGCACAAAAATACCTAGGTTTGGCGCTATTTCCTCAAGCTGGAATTGCGATAGGTTTAGCACTTTCGATGCAAGGCATAGAGAGTTTAAAAGATGTAGCTCCAATAATTTTGGATGTGATAATAGCAACAACAATCATACATGAATTAATAGGACCAATTTTCACAAAATACGCAATTAAAAAAACTCAAAAATAAGATTAAGTTTCTCTTCTTAATCTCAAAAAAGGTATAATTTTAAAAAAATTTAGGATAATAGATTGAACGAAAGCAAAGATTTTTTACATAATATAGTTGACGAGGATTTAAAGTCTGGCAAATACAAAAAGATTATAACTAGATTTCCTCCAGAGCCAAATGGATTTCCACATATCGGTCATGCGAAGTCCATCTGCATAAATTTTGGTATTGCTCGTGATTATAATGGGCATTGCAATCTAAGAATGGATGACACAAATCCCACCAAAGAAGACACTAGTTATGTTGAAGCTCTTAAAGATGCTGTGCATTGGCTTGGGTTTGATTTTGGCGATAATTTGTACTTTACTTCAAATTATTTTCCAAAGATATATGATTATGCTGTTGCGTTAATAAAAATGGGGAAAGCTTATGTTGATAGTTTAAGTGAAGATGAGATACGAGAATATCGCGGCAGTGTAACACAACCTGGAAAACGAAGCAAATATGCTAATCGTACTATCTTGGAAAATCTTGAGCTTTTTGAAAAAATGAAAAATGGTGAATTTAAAGATGGAGTTCATGTCCTAAGAGCCAAGATTGACATGAGTGCAGCGAACATGAAAATGCGTGATCCACTTTTGTATCGCATCAGACATGCCAATCACTTTAGAACAGGTGATGACTGGTGCATCTATCCGATGTATGACTTTGCGCACTGTTTATCTGATTATGTTGAGGGAGTAAGTCACTCTATCTGTACACTTGAGTTTGAAAATAACCGCGCTATTTATGATTGGGTACTTGACTCTCTTGAACTCGAACCCCCTCGTCCTTATCAACACGAATTTGCTCGTTTAAATATCGACTATACCGTCATGAGCAAAAGAAAACTTTTAGAGTTAGTCAAAGGCGGCATCGTAAGTGGTTGGGATGACCCTCGCCTTCCTACGATAGCCGGATACAAAAGAAGGGGTTACACTCCACAATCTGTCTTGAATTTTTGTGATCAAATAGGTGTAGCAAAGGCAAACTCTATGGTCAATGTTTCGCAACTTGAGTTTTGCATAAGAGATGATTTAAACAAAAAAGTGCCACGCGCCTTATGTGTGTTAGAGCCTCTCAAAGTTGTAATAGAAAATTATGATGGTTATGAAGAGATTGACGCCCCATATTACCAAGAAGATGCACCAAAAAGGGGTTCAAGAAAACTTCCTTTTTCTCGTGAAATTTATATCGAACGAAGTGATTTTATGGAAAACCCTCCAAAAAACTACTTTCGTCTAACTCCAAAGCAATCAGTAAGACTTAAACATGCTTATATAATATCTTGCAAAGAAGTGGTTAAAGACTCTAGCGGAAATATTTTGGAATTAAAGGCAAACTATTATCCAGAGTCAAAAAGTGGCCAAGACACAAGTGGTATAAAAGTCAAAAGTGCCATACAATGGGTTAGTGCTAAAGAGGCCAAAAAAGTAGAGATAAGGCTTTATGACAGATTGTTCTCGTGCGAAATACCAGAGGGAATTGAAGATATAAATCCAAATTCTTTAAAAGTTATCAAAGATGCCTTTATCGAACCAGCCGTGATAGCACAGAAGCCTGATGAGAGATTTCAATTTGAAAGGCAAGGGTATTTTTATGCAGACCCGATTGATTATAGTGATGAAAAACCTGTATTTAACAAAATTGTTGGATTAAAAGATTCTTGGAATAAAAAAACAAAAACAACCAAGCATATACAAAAAGATAAAGCCCTACATGTAGAAGGCACCGTAGCTCCTATGAGTGAAGAGGAAAAGATACTTTTTGACAGATACACCAAAGAGCTTGATTTAAATGATGAAATATCCAATACAATAGCTAGAGACAAACAACTCTCAGATTTTTACGAAGAAGCACTATCGCCAGACTGCAACCCTGCGAGCATTGCAAATATCATAGCAAATGAAGTAGCAAGAGAGTTAAAACAGACAAATAAGCTAAAATTTAATGCGAAGCAAATATCACAACTTGCTAAACTAGTTGATGATGGCACTATCTCAAATAAAATCTCAAAACAAGTATTTGAAGAGATGGTAAAAACTGGAGAAAACCCAGTTAAAATAGTCCAAGATAAAGAACTCACTCAGATAAATGACCCAGCTAAGATATCAGCTATCATAGATGAGATAATCGCAAAAAATCCAGATAATGTATCTAAATTTAAAGCAGGAAATGCCAAGCTTTTAGGCTTTTTTGTGGGACAAGTGCTAAAAGCCACGGGTGGCAAAGCTAATCCAAAAGTAGTCAATAATCTCGTAGCTAAGAGCTTAAAGTAGGAGAAAATCATGATAGAGAAAAAAAGAATAGCACTTCTTATAGATTGCGACAATGTAAGCTATAACTCCATAGAAGGCGTTTTAGAAGAACTTGCAAAGTATGGCATGGTAAATGTCCGCCATGCTCATGGTGATTGGAACAATCCCTTGCTCTCTGGTTGGATTGATAAACTGCATCCCAATGCTATAAGACCAATGCAACAATTTGCATATACAAAAGGGAAAAATGCTACTGATTCTGCGATGATTATAGATGCCATGGATTTGCTTTATAGTGACCATATTGATGCGTTTGCTTTGATGACTAGTGATAGCGATTTTACTCCGCTTGTACTTAGGATACTTGAGAGTGGATTGCCAGTTTATGGCTTTGGAGAAAAGAAAACACCTAAGCCATTTGTAGATGCATGTTCGCCGTTTATCTATACAGAAAACTTGATTGTTGAGCAAGAAGGAAAACCAAATACAACCAAAAAATCTGAAAAAATGAGCAAGATTAAGTTAAGAAAAGACACTAATCTTCTTAAGCTTTTAAGAACCGCCGTTGAGCAATCATCAGAAGATGATGGATGGGCTCTTATGAGCAAAGTTGGAAATTATATCTCAAACAATAGCTCGTTTTCAGCTATAAATTATGGTTATAAAAAACTAGGTGATTTGATAAGAGCTACGGAGCTTTTCAACGAAGAGATGAGAAACGGTGGAAAGACCATGTATATCAAAGATGGTCGAAAATAAATCAACCAATACGACTTATGTCAAATGAAAATTCTGAACCTGTTCCTATTTTGCTTTTTATTGTCAAGTTGATTTGGTGCAATTTTAGGATATATTTCACTATATAAAGCCCTACTCCTATCGAATTATCCCAAGTTAAAGTATCGACTCTATAAAATCTTTTTGTTAGTTTAACTATATCATCTTCATTTATGCCAATGCCTTTATCGATAACTTTTACAAAGCCCTCAGATAGTCTTACTTGTATATCTTCTTCAGAGTATTTTAGTGCATTTTCCATTAGATTTACAAATAAATTTTCAAACATAACTTTATCGGCTTTTATTTTTGTGCTTTCAACTTCTACTACGATATTTCTGTCTTTGTATTTTTGTAAAAGCATATCTTTTGCTTCAGATATAACTTGTTTTATATCAAATGTTGAGTATTTTGGTTGTAAAGAATTGCTTTGCAATTTTATCGCCATTGAAAGCCTATCTATCATATATGAGATTTTTCTAGCATTTTTTATCACTTTGTCTAAAAACTTATCTCTTATGCTTTGACTCATATTTGTATCTTCTCTAACACTACTAGCATAGCCCATGATAGCAGCAACTGGGTTCTTAAACTCATGGCTTATAGCTGAGATAATATCACCTTGTTGCTTATTTAACTCTTTTAATTTGTGTGTATATTTGATTTTTTGTTGATTTCTTTTTTCTAATTTTTTAGAAACTCTATTTACCTGCTTAGCTATAGTATCAAACTCTAGACAACATTTTTTTGTATCAAAAATAGTATCGTATTTTTTTGCGATGATGCTATCTAATCCCTCTTTTATATCTTCCAAATCTTTTGCAATTCTTGAATTTATCTTTAAAGCTACCCATAAAAACAAAACCATAACTGCTAAAAACATAAAAATTGCATAAATCCAAAATGTGAAAAACTTTCCATTTATACTTTTTAACGGATATGCCATTCTTATATAAAATTTATCACCTTTTTTTGCAACATACAATAAGTCCGTATCAACACTAGCAGAATGTCTTATACTTGAGCCAAACTCTTGAGTATTGCAAAGTAAAATTTCTGGTCTATTTGCGTGGTTGCCCATGCCTTTTATAGCACGATTACTCTCATATTTAATAACACCATCAAAGCCGACAATAGTGATTCTCGCTCGTGTTTTTTTATGGATATTTTTTATCGTTTGGTTTATATTTGGAAGATTTTTATAAGTTATTTCAAATTGATTTATCATATTTTGTAGCATTGTTTTATGATTATTAATCTCGATTTTATCAAGCAAATAATATCCTGAAATAGAAATTACAACAAATGTAATAAAAAAAAGAAAGAAAAACTTACGAAAATATATCTGATTCAGTTTTAACAAAATTCGTACCCTACACCTCTTATGGACTTGATGTGAGCATCTTTCTCATCCAACTCTATTCTTTTTTTTAGTCTATTGACTGCAACATTCACGGTTTTGTCTTGATTAAAATCTTTATCTTTCCATATATTTTCTATCAATTCATCTCTATTTATCACCCTGTTTCTATTTTGCATAAAAAATAATAACAGATTGAATTCTAGCTTACTTAGCTTTATATTTTCATCTTTAATATATACTTCTCTCTTGTCTATGTCAAGTAAAATATCTTTACATGTAAGCTTTCCACAGTTCAAAGCCTTTGTGCGTTTAAGCATAGCTTTTACTCTTAAAAGAAGTTCATTTATGTTGTAAGGTTTTGTGATATAATCATCCCCACCTCTTAAAAAGCCCTCTTCTATCTCTTCATCACTGTCTTTTGCACTGACAAATACAACAGGAGTTTGATACCCTCTTTCTCTTATATTTTTAATAAATTCACTTCCCTCAACTCCACCAAGATTTCTATCGACTATAAGTAAATCTGGCTCCTCTTGCTCTAGAAAATCTTCTACTTTTTTAGTTGATTTAAACCCAACAACTTCATATCCAGCTTTCTCTAATCTATATTCCAAAAGCTCTAGCAAATCCTCTTCATCTTCTATGACAACTATCAGATTTTTCAAAGTTTTAGTTTTCCACCCATATGCGCAAACAATGAAAGTTTTACTATATTTAAACTTCTATCGCTTATACGCTCTAACTTTCTCATGCTTTTTAAAAAGATAACAAAATCCTTTGCCATATCAGGTGTTATGCAGATCTGTTGCATCGCGTTGTGTTCTAAAATTGAGTGTATATCATCACATTTCGACTCTTCAACATTGACAGTTCTATACAACTCTTCTAGTTTTTCCACAGAATCTGTCTTGATGGATTTTATAGCTGATTCTAGGGACTTTCTCGTACTTAACATATAAGATATGGTATCATCTTTTAAGCTACTTAAATCAAATTCTCCGCTTATTTGCATCTTTATACTCTTAGCACAACTTCTTATATAATCGCTTATGCGAGTAAGCTCACTTGCTATCTTTAGATGAGCTATAACAACTCTCAAATCTCTAGCTTCTGGAGAAAAGAGAGCTAATGTTTTTATGATTTCGTTGTCTATTTTACTATTTATATTATGCGCATTTTTCAGCATCACTCTAGCTTCATTTGCTTTTTGCTCATCACTTTGTTTAAAAGAATCAAATGCCAAATCACAAGCACGCAAAATATCATTTGCAAAATCCAAAACTCTATTTCTTGATTTATCTAATATCTCTTTATAATTCTTTAGCATTAACCAAATCTCCCTGTTATATAATCTTCTGTCAATTTTTCTTTTGGATTTAGAAAAATTTTATCTGTTTTATTATACTCAATTAACTCTCCTATATACATAAAAGCAGTATAATCACTAAGACGGCTAGCTTGTTGCATATTGTGAGTCACTATGACTATCGATATGTCTTTTTTCAATTCACTTATTAACTCTTCTATCGCTTTAGTTGATATTGGGTCAAGTGCGCTTGTGGGTTCATCAAAAAGTATAACCTCAGGTTTTAGTGCAACTGCTCTTGCTATACAAAGTCTTTGTTGCTGTCCACCGCTCATACCCATGGCACTCTCTTTGAGTCTGTCTTTGCACTCATCCCAAATAGCCGCACCTCTTAGCGCTGTTTCTACTTTTTCATCCAACACTTTTTTGTCTTTTACACCGTCTAATCTCAAGCCGTATGCAACATTGTCATATATGCTCATAGGAAATGGTGTAGGTTTTTGAAAAATCATCCCAACTCTTTGTCTAAGTCTTATAAAGTCATTCTCTTTTTTTATATCAAGTATGTTTTCAAACTCATCACTTTGTATGTTTAAAAGATTTATCTTTCCTGTGTATTCGTTATTTGGATATAAATCATGTATCCTATTTATAGATCTTAAAAGTGTAGATTTTCCACACCCGCTAGGTCCTATCATAGCTGTTATTTTGTTTTTATACACAGGCATATTTATATTTTCCAAAGATGGTTTTGGTGCTCCTGCGTATTTGAAAGAAAAATCTTTTATATCCATTATCAACTCTTTTGCCATCTATTATCCTTTATCTCTTATGATGAATCTTCCTATCAAATTTATGACAAGAACTATAACTGTCAGTAAAAATGATGCAGCCCATGCCAAATTTCTCGCTTTGTCTGTCGGAAAATTAGCAAGGTCGTATATACTGACCGTTAAAGAAGGAAAAGCATTACCCAAGTTGGTTGACCAAAAGCTATTTGTTCCACTTGTAAACAACAAAGGAGCAGTCTCCCCAATAACCCTAGCAAAAGCTAGAAGTATGCCTGTCATCAATCCAACTTTGGCAGCTTTTAAAATTATTTGTAAAATCACTTTATGCTTGCTTCCGCCAAGTGCGATGCCAGCTTCTCTAAGCTCTTTAGGAACCAATGAGAGCATATTATCAGTTGTGCTTACAACAATCGGTATGAGCATAATAGCAAGTGCGATAGACCCTGCCCAACCATTTATGCCCCCAGATGGAGCTACAAAAACAGCAAAAACAAATGCACCTATGACGATAGATGGGGCACTCATCATTATATCACTCAAATCTCTAATGATATTTGCATACTTTCCATTTCCATACTCTCTTAGGTAAATGCCAGCTAGCATCCCAAGAGGTACACCTATAATTGTTGCCATTAGCGCCATCACAAATTGACCAAATATCAAATTTCTAAGACCACCGTCAACCAAATCTTTTGTAAAAAGTGAAAAATCAAGTGCACTTACGCCTTTTAAAAACAGAGTGATGAGTATCCAAAAAAGAAATACCAGACCCAAAAGTGCAGATATGGTTGATAAGCCAAGTATTATCTTGTTTGTAAGCAGTCTTCTTCTTTCTGTACTATTCATCTTCTACCCCTCAAAAAATAAAACTTAGCACTGCCGATAATGATAAAACTAAATACAAACAATACAAAAGCAAGATAGAAGAGTGAACTCATCATATCACCGCTTGCTTCTCCAAAGTTGTTTGCCAAAACAACCGGTATAGATATAGTTGGACTAGTTAAACTGCCTGGCACTTTAAATACGCTTCCTATTAAAAATGCAACTGCCATAGTTTCACCCAATGCTCTTCCAAGTGAGAGTATCACAGAGCCTATAATTCCCACTTTTGCATAAGGGAAGATGATATCTTTGACAACTTCAAACTTTGTAGCCCCCATGGCATAAGCAGACTCTTTTAGCACATCAGGTGTTGTATTCATAGCGTCCCGTGTGATAGCTGCCATAAAAGGAAGAATCATAATCCCAAGCACTAAACCAGCAGTCAAAAGAGACATTTGTGAACCACCAAAAATATTTTGCACAATTGGAGCAAAATAAAAGAGTCCCCACATCCCATAAATGATACTCGGGATTGCGGCTAGTAACTCTATAGCCATTCCAACAGGCTTTATAAGAAAATCTGGAGCTATTTCTGCTAAAAAAACTGCTATTCCCATCGCTATCGGGATAGAAAAAGCCATCGCTATCAAAGTTGAGAGTATCGTCCCTACTATAGGAACATACCCTCCAAAAATCGTATCAGTTTTTATATTTGTACTCACATCCACATTATCACCAGAAGCATCATCACCTAGCACTAGAGTATCATCAGCAAAAAGATTATCATCATTCATATCACTATTATCACTACTTTGTGTTTTGGTTTTCTTTGCCAATATTTGTGCTTGAGTAAGAGGTATTTTTGTTTCGATAGTTTTATTCCAATTACTATCGACTAAAAAATGTAAACCATATTTTTCTATAGCAGGTTTTGCTGATATAAAAAGCATAATAAATATGGATGTCAATACAATAAGTATAAGGGTCGCACTCGAAAATGCGACCTTTTTAAAGATAAATTCTTTGTTTAACACTAAAGAGCTCCGTTAGCTTTCCAGTAATTTTTTATCTTGTTAGTTACACTTTTTGGAAGTGGAACATAGTAAAGTTTTTTAGCTATATCTTGACCATGGTCATAAGCCCAAGTATAAAATGCTGCTATTTGTTTATTTGCTTGGGTTTTCTCTTTTGGCATAATGATAAATGGACAAGCTACTAATGGATAAGAGTCTTTGCCTTTTGGATAGCCAATAACTGTATAAAAACCTTTTCTAGGATCAAAATCAGCTCCAGCAGCAGCTGCTTGGAATGTCTTCATGCTTGGTTTTACAAAGTAGCCTTCTCTGTTTTCTACAACAGCAACTTTTGCATTTGACTCTATTGCATAAGCGTACTCGATATAACCTATAGAGTATGGAGTTTGTTTGATGATTGAGCTAACACCTGGGTTTCCTTTTCCACCAATATTGTTACTAGTCCAGTTGATTGTCTTCTTGACACCGTAGTTTTTTCTCCAATCTCTACTAACACTAGATAAAAAATATGTAAAATTCCAAGTTGTACCTGATGCATCACTTCTTCTTGCAAAAACTATCTTTTTATGTGGAAGTTTAACATTTGGATTAACTACAGTAAGCATTGCATCATCCCAATACTTTACTTTACCCTCTGCGATAGCAACGATAGCTTTGTCAGTTAGTTTAAGAGCTTCACTTGGAACTCCAGGGATATTGTATGCCATAACTGTAGCCCCAACTACTGCAGGAAATTGCAGCATTTTATATTTTGCTTGTGCTTTTGGAGTCAACGGTGCATCAGTTCCACCAAAATCAACCAATCTAGCAGTTGCATCTTTGATACCTTTTCCACTTCCGCCACCATTATATTGAACTTGTTTTCCTGTAGCTTTATAGTAAGCTTTCGCCCATGCCTGATTTATAGGAAGTACAAAACTAGAACCATCACCTTTTACTAGACCACCTGCCATCAAAGTTGCTGCACACAAAGCACCAGCAACTGTTGTTGAAATTAATTTCTTCATCTAAATTCTCCTTAAATTTAATTACAAAAGCAATTATATAAAAACTTGATAACAAAATGGTTACAAAAAATTATTTGTAGTAAGATAACGAACTTTTTCCAAATTTTTTGGTTTTACCAAGATTATATTTACCGATTTGTAGTGGTAATTTATAAGAGCTTATATGCTCTATAGTTATGAGATTTGTTTTTTCTTTGGGTATATCTAATATAAGGGCATATACTTTTTCATATATATCATCCATGCCTTCTCTTATGCTAAAGGGTGGGTCAAAGTAGAAAAAAGCCTTACTCATAAGAGTATCCACTAAAGTTGGGAAATACTCAAAACTATCAGCTCTTTTACATGTAGAGTTTTGTTTGTCTATAAAATCACAATTTTGTTTTAAAATCTCATATGCACTTTTATCTTTTTCCATAAAAAAAGCGTGCTTGGCACCTCTACTCAAAGCCTCTAAACCCATAGAGCCACTACCTCCAAATACTTCTACAAAAATTTCATCTACAATATCAAATTGCACCGTATTAAAATACGACTCTTTTAGTATAGATTTTGTGCTTCTTGTACTTTGGAGTGATGGAAGTTTTAACTTTTTACCTTTGTATTTTCCTGCATTTATAGTTGAAAATATCTCTTTATTTCTCATAATGCTCTTCTATAAGATAATATAAATCATCTGCGAACTTTTGTGTTAAAAAATCTATCTTTTTTCTAAGGTCTTCTTTTTTGTCAATGTTTGAGATATCTTCTTGAAAATTTCCACTAAGCCCCTCGTAAAATTTTTCCAATTTTATCATAAGCAAAGATTGAGAAAATGGTCTTTGCAAGTTTGACAACTCATCTGAAATCACAAATTCTGGTTTATCTAGCCCCAATTTTTTATCACTTACCACGAAATCACATTTTTTATAAGTAACTATATGTTTTTTTAAAAAAATTTCCAATGATTTTGTGAGTAGCAAAGAGTTACAAGCTAAAGCAATTTTCATATAAATCTCCCAAAAACTATTATTCGGTTATTTTAACATATAAGTACCTAACCATAGATAAAACCAACTATCAGTTGCATAAAAATCCAAAACCTGAAGCACAAGATTTAGCAAAAAAAGCTATAGCCGAGTCCCAACATCTGGCCTTAAGTTATGATTTGGTTAAACCTCCTTTATTTCAAAACTTTTTAGTAAATATGGGGCTTAGAAAAAAGGGTTTATGTTGGCAGTTTGCTTATGATATGCTTGACTTTGTTAAAAAACAAGATTATAAAAGTTTTAACTATTATATAGGTGGTGCAAATATCGGTAACTACTGGAGTGAGCACAATGTATTAGCTCTTACATGTAAGAGCTGTAAATTTAGTAGCGGTGTGCTGTTTCATCCATCACATTGTAAATATCTATTATAGCCAAAAAGCACTTTAAAAACCTTCAATAGTCCCTGTATATAGGGCTTTATAACGAATTTAGGAAGATGCTTCCAAACAATAAATTTAAACATTTTTATGCTTTATTTTCTTGCCATGAAGAGTTGGTTTAATTGCTTAACTTAATGGCGGTGGAGGTGCCTATAATAGAAAAGTTAAAATGACTAATTACATTGAACACTAGAGTAGTCTGTAGCCCCAGTTCCATTTACATCTATAAGTGATATATCCCCTAGATGCAAGACTTTTCCATCTATAGTGCAATTTGCATCTACTCCGATATTGTGC
>JALUMJ010000025.1 GCA_027040375.1 Campylobacteraceae bacterium | reverse complement strand
GGGAGATGCCTGTTCAGTATGAAAGTGTTATAAAAGAACACGAAGCTTGCAGAAGCAATGCAGCTCTTTTTGATATATCTCATATGGGAGAGTTTTTTTATGAAGGCGATATCGCAAATAGTGGCGTCAATAGCGCAACTACGACAGATTTTGTAAAACTACCAGTTGGTAAATGCAAATATAGTTTTTTATTAAATGAACAAGGTGGAGTCATAGATGATCTTATAGTTTACAAGATTGATGAAACTCATCTTATGTTTGTAGTAAATGCTGCTAGAATTGATGAGGATTTTAAGCAAATCAAATCTCGCATAAAAAGTGGAACTCTTGAAAACAGATCAAATGTGACAGCTAAGATAGATATCCAAGGACCAAAATCAAAAGAGATATTGCAACAATTAGCAACTTTTGATTTAGATGAGCTTGGATACTTTGGTTTTAAGCAAACAACATTGTTTGAAAAATCAGCCATTATAAGCAGAACTGGTTACACGGGTGAGCTTGGATATGAGCTGTATGTAGATAATGATACGGCACCAATTTTATGGGATAAGCTTATAGAATTAGGAGCAGTTCCAGCAGGACTTGGGGCGAGAGATGTTTTAAGGCTTGAAAAAGGCTACAGTTTGTACGGACATGAGCTAGATGTCAATACCACCCCGGCAGAAGCAGGAATTGACTGTTTTGTACAATATGAAACTCATGACTTTATCGGAAAAGATGCTCTTTTGAAACAAAAAGAAGAGGGTATCTCTAAAGTAATCATACCATTTACCACAAACTCCAAAAGAGCTCCAAGAAATGGCTTTGAGATTTACCAAAATGACAAAAAGATAGGCGTAGTAACAAGCGGAACTTATGCTCCTTCAGTTGGAAGTGGTATAGGACTAGGTTTTGTAGATGTAAAAGCATATGATGAAAACGCAAACCTAGAGTTAAGAACAGGCAGAGGAAGCATACCGATATATAAAACAGAACTTCCATTTTATAAATAAAAATAAAAATTCTTCTCGCCAAAGGCGAAGCTTTAGTGAGAGGAATTTAACTTGGGCTTTGCTCAAATTAAAGGAGAAATAAAAATGAAATTGTACACAAACGAACACGAATGGGCAGAATTAGATGGCGACATAGCAACTGTAGGCTTATCAGCTTACGCAGTAAATGAGCTAGGAGATATCACTTTTGTTGAACTTCCTGAGATCGGACAAAGTGCAAAGCAAGGTGAAAGTATCGCATTTATCGAATCAGTAAAGGCAGCTAGCGATATATATGCTCCACTTAGTGGCGAGATAGTAGAAGTAAACGAGGCGTTAGAAGATGCACCGGAACTTTTAAACGAAGATGCACAGAACAATTGGATTATGAAGATAAAAGTAAGTGATGTGAGTGAGTTAGATACTCTTTTAGACGAAGCTGCTTACGCTACTTTTACAGCGTCTTTATAGAAGTTTTTTATGCCATACACTCCACACACAAAGAATGATGTGCAAAAGATGCTTGCACAAATCGGTGTAGAAGATGAAAGTGAACTTTTCTCTGCGATTCCTCAAGAATTAAGAGCAAAAAGTTTTGATTTAGACGAGGGACTTAGCGAATTTGAAGTATATGAAAATTTCAAAGAGATGGCTAGTAGAAATGATACTTCAAAAGTATGTTTTTTAGGCGGTGGATATTATGACCATATAATTCCCTCAGCCGTGGATGCACTCTCAGGCCGCAGTGAATTTTACACAGCATATACACCTTATCAAGCAGAAGCTAGTCAAGGAACTTTGCAAGCCTTATACGAATATCAAAGCTTAGTTTGTAACTTAAGCGGTATGGAAGTGACCAATGCCTCCATGTACGATGGTGGAACTGCCATGGCAGAAGCCGCTTTGATGGCGATAAGGATTACGAAGAGAAATAAGATAATCATAGATAGCGGAGTAAATCCGATATATATAAAGATAGTAAAAACTTATCTTGCTTACCATGATATAGAAGTTGTGGTTATGAAAAGTGAAAATGATAAGGTAAATTTAGATGAGCTGATTTCATTAGTGGATGATAGCGTAGCTGGATATATCTTCCAAAATCCAAACTTTTTTGGCTCAGTTGAGGATTATACGAAGATAATAGAATCTCTACATGTAGTAAAATCTTTGGCTATCATGAGTGCTTATCCAGTGGCTTTAGGTACGCTTAAAAGTCCAGGCGAGATGGATGCAGATATATATTGTGCTGATGGACAGAGTTTGGGAAATTATCTTGGCTTTGGAGGTCCTAGCTTTGGGATACTTGCTACTAAACAAAAATATGTACGAAATTTACCAGGAAGAATTGTTGGCTTAACAGATGACAGAAATGGCAAAAGAGCTTATGTGCTAACACTTCAAGCAAGAGAGCAACACATAAGGAGACAAAAAGCAACTTCAAATATATGCAGTAACCAAAATTTGATGACCTTAAGAGCTACTATTTTTATGTCGCTTTTGGGAAAAGATGGGTTTGAAAAGCTCTCACTTCAAAATTATAACAATGCAAATTATCTAAAAAACAAATTAGCAAAAAATGAAAAGGTTAAGATTTTTAATCAAAATTCAACATTTAATGAGTTTGTAGTGGAGTTGCCGATAAGTGGAGATGAATTTTTAGACAAGATGAGTCAAAAAGGATTTTTTGCAGGATTGAAACTAAGTAGCCTGTATGAAGGTTTTGAAAACAGAGTGCTTATAAGTGTAACAGAAAAAAGAACAAAGGCTCAGATGGATAACTTTGTAGCTAGTGTGAAGGAGGTTTTATCATGAGTGCGACTATATTTGAAAAATCAAGTATCGGAAGAAGTGGTATAAATCTACCAAAACAACAAGTTGGCGATACCAAGCCTTTGGATGCAACGCTCCTTAGAAGTGAAAAAGCAAAATTACCAGAACTTAGCGAATTTGATGTGGTTAGACACTTTACAAATCTTTCAAAGAAAAACTTCTCTATCGATTCAAACTTTTATCCGCTTGGAAGTTGTACGATGAAGTACAATCCAAAAGTAGAAGAGAGAGTAGGGGCGCTTGATGGTTTTGCAAATCTTCACCCTCATCACATCACAAACAACAAACCAGAGTTTATGCAAGGCGCATTGCAAAGTTTAAAAATCTTGGAAGATGATTTAAAAGAGATAACGGGTATGGATGCTTTTACTCTCACCCCAGAAGCAGGAGCTCATGGAGAGATGACGGGAATCATGACTATCGGAGCTTATCATAAAAAAAGAGGAAACAAAAAGAGATTTGTCATAGTCCCTGACTCATCGCATGGTACAAATCCTGCGAGTGCATCGATGGTTGATTATGAAGTGATCACTGTCAAATCAAATGCAAGTGGCGGCATGGATGTAGAGGCTTTTAAAGAAGCTATCAATGATGAGGTGGCAGCTGTGATGATGACAGTACCAAATACCGTTGGGCTTTTTAATCCAGGAGTTAAAGAGATTTGTGATATCGCTCATCGGCATGATGCTTTGATGTATTATGATGGGGCGAATTTAAATGCGATTTTGGGTTTGATAAGACCAGGCGACATCGGGTTTGATGTTGTCCATCTAAATCTTCATAAAACTTTTGCGACACCTCACGGTGGTGGAGGTCCAGGAAGTGGACCCGTTGGAGTAAAAGAGCATTTAGTCCAGTTTTTACCTGATTTAAGAGTCGGTTTTGAACAAGATAGTGGATACTTTATAAAAGAGCCAAGCAGTGACACTATAGGGAAAGTTTCTCCATTTTTTGGAAACTATATGGTTTCATTAAGAGCCTTGGTTTATATGCAAACTCTTGGTCGAGAGGGCATGATAAATGTCAGCCAAAAAGCAGTATTAAATGCAAATTATGTACTCTCAAAACTGAAAGGCTACCTAGATGTCCCTTACGATACATACTGCATGCATGAGTGTGTTTTGAGTGCGCAAAGTTTGTATAAAGAGCATCATGTAAGCACACTTGACATCGCCAAATATCTTTTGGATTTTGGATTACATGCACCGACTATTTACTTTC
>JALUMJ010000024.1 GCA_027040375.1 Campylobacteraceae bacterium | reverse complement strand
GATATCTAGCATGAAGTCCGCTAAAAAATGCCTCTTGGCTGATATCTCCCAACCCAAAAAGTGTGCCAATATTTAAGCTTCTAAATCCAGCTTTTGCACCTCTTTCTGGCGTATCTAGTCTGTATTCGAAATTGCTTTTTTCTCCGCCTACATGTACGCTTTTATATATCTTTTTATCATAAACTTCTTGATAAACCGTCAACCCATCAACTCCTGCTTTAAAAAGCACTTCGTAATCCTCTTGGCTCATCGGAAAAACTTCAATGGCCACGAAAGAGAAGTGCTTTTTTAAGATTTTAGTGACATCACAAAGATACTCTAATGGAGTCACTTTTCTTGATTCTCCTGTTAAAAAAAGTATGCTTTTTATGCCAGTTTTTGCTATCTCTTCAGCCTCGATTTCTACTTCTTCTAAAGATAGTTTTTTTCTATGAATTTTATTTTTTTTGCTAAAACCACAATACAAACAATCGCTACTACAATAGTTTGAAACATATATCGGAAGATATAGATTTATGGTATATCCAAAGTTTGCAACTGTGATTTTGTGAGCTTTTTGAGCCATCATCTCAATATGATTTTTAGCCTTCACGCAAAGAAGATTTAGAAAATCAAATTTATCCAAAACTTTTTTGTTTATAGAGGAGATTATCATCTCATCTGTTACATTTTTAAAGTATCCATCAAAATCAAAATCTTCATACTCCCTAAGAATATTTAAAAAACTCATAAGTTTAAAAATCCAGTCAATGGAGAAGAAGCGTTTGCGTACTGGCTTTGTTTTTGCAATTTTGAGAGATATGCCATTCTGCCTGCTCTTACTGCCAATGAAAATGCTTCGCCTGCAAGTGCGGGATTTGAAGAAGTGGCAATCGCTGTATTTATCAAAACCGCGTCAGCTCCAATCTCCATGGCATTCGCTGCATGTGAGGGAAGTCCGATGCCTGCATCAACTATAACAGGGATATTGCTATTTTCTATAATCATCTCCAAGATACTTTTTGTTTGAAGCCCTGCATTTGAGCCAATAGGAGAGCCAAGAGGCATAACCACGCTAGCTCCTGCGTCTTCAAGTTTCTTACATGTAACGATATCTGGCATGATGTAGGGCAAAACTGTAAAACCGTCTTTTGCTAAGATTTTTGTAGCTTTTATAGTTTCTTCATTATCTGGCATAAGGTATTTTGCATCGTGTATAACTTCTATTTTTATAAAATCTCCACACCCTGCCTCTCTTGCTATATTTGCAATTCGTACGGCTTCATCAGCATTTCTAGCTCCTGAAGTATTTGGCAAAAGTGTTATGTGCTTTGGTATGTAGTTTAGTACATTGTCCTGTGGATTTTCAAGATTTACCCTTCTTAGCGCAATCGTGATTATCTGTGAGCCACTCTTTTCTAACATCTTTTTTATGTCATTTTTATCTCTAAATTTTCCAGTTCCACTCAAAAGTCTGCTAGAAAATTCTTTATCGCCTATTTTTAACATTTATCCTCCTCCTAAGAAGGTGATGATTTCAACTTTATCTCCATCGTTTAAAATATAATCTTCTCTTTTATCTTTTTGGATGATATTTAAGTTTACTTCAGTGACTATGCTATGAGGATTTAGCTCAAGCAATTCTATCAAAGCAGATATAGAAGAGTTTTCTTCTATATCCTTGTCTTTGTTGTTTAGTTTGATTTTTATCATAATCAGACTTTTTGATAAATTTCGCCAACCATCTCTTTTGAAGTTGCTTTGAACTTTTCAGCTTGCTCATGCATGCCTTCTTTAAAGGCAGAATCTATGCTTTTCAAACCTTTTTCCTGCGCATAATCCCTTATGTCTTTACTGATTTTCATGGAACAAAACTTAGGTCCACACATGGAGCAAAAGTGAGCTATCTTGGCACCTTCGGTTGGTAATTCTTCATCATGAAACTCCATGGCACGATCAGGATTAAAACCTATGTTAAATTGGTCATACCACCTAAACTCAAATCTAGCTTTGCTCATGGCATTGTCTCGTATCTGAGTTCCTGCAAAACCTTTGGCTAGATCTGCCGCGTGAGCTGCTATTTTATAAGTGATGATTCCCTCTTTTACATCATTTTTATCTGGCAATCCTAGATGTTCTTTAGGTGTAACATAACAAAGCATAGAAGTTCCATACCAGCCGATATTTGCGGCTCCCAATGCTGAGGTTATGTGGTCATATCCAGGAGCGATATCAGTAGTCAATGGTCCTAATGTATAAAAAGGAGCTTCATAACAATCTTCAAGCTCATTATCCATATTTTCTTTTATCATTTGAAGTGGCACATGCCCAGGACCTTCTATCATCACTTGAATATCGTGTTTCCAAGCTATCTTTGTTAGCTCTCCCAATGTTTCAAGTTCTGCAAATTGTGCCTCATCATTTGCATCGTAGAGTGAGCCAGGTCTTAATCCATCACCTAGTGAAAATGCCACATCATAAGCTTTCAAGATTTCACAAATATCCTCAAAATGCTCATATAAAAAACTCTCTTTATGATGATGCAGACACCATTTTGCCATGATTGATCCTCCTCTTGAGACGATTCCAGTCAATCTTGAAGCACTCATAGGTATGAAATGCAATCTAACGCCAGCGTGAATGGTAAAATAATCCACTCCCTGCTCAGCTTGCTCTATCAAAGTATCTCTGTAAACTTCCCAAGTTAAATCCTCAGCTATTCCATTTACCTTTTCAAGTGCTTGGTAAATCGGCACAGTTCCTATAGGAACAGCCGAATTTCTTATGATCCACTCTCTTGTTTCGTGTATATTTTTACCAGTTGAAAGGTCCATCACAGTATCGCCACCCCATCTTGTTGCCCATATCATCTTTTCAACTTCTTCTTCTATGGATGAAGAGGTGGCTGAGTTTCCTATGTTTGCATTGATTTTTACCATAAAGTTTCTACCGATTATCATGGGCTCACTCTCGGGGTGATTTATGTTAGCTGGAATTATAGCTCGACCTGAGGCTATCTCATCTCTTACAAATTCAGGAGTATAAATTTCTGGCAAATTGGCACCAAAACTGACACCTTTATGTTGCTTGGAAAGCAGTTTGTTTTTTCTCATCTCTTCTAATTTGCAGTTTTCTCTAATAGCCACAAATTCCATCTCAGGAGTGATAACCCCAGCTCTCGCATAGTGCAATTGGGAAACATTTTTACCCTTTAATGCTCGCCTTGGTTTTGGAATATTTGGAAATCTAAGCACACTTAACTCTTCTTTTGCATACCTATCATGAAAATAGCTAGAACTAAAATCTTCAAGCTCTTCTGTATCTTCTCTTTGGCTTATCCAGCCATTTCTTAGTTTTTTCAAGCCTACATGTAAGTCTATTTTTACAGATGGATCTGTATATGGGCCAGTTGTATCATAAACAAAAAGTGGAGGGTTTTGTTCAAAGCTTCCATCACTTTTAGCAGTTGGGGTTAGTGTTATCTCTCTTATGGGAACTTGTATATCTTCCTTGCTACCTTGTTCATAAATCTTTTTAGAATTTGGAAGATTTTGTATATATGATTTGTTAATCTCTTTGAGATGATCTAGTGTTTTACTCATGCAGTTTTCTCCTTTTCCTACGCCCGCATTATCGGGATCAGGTTTAAACATTAAAAGCGAGTCACTTTTAATGAATGTTGAGGGTATTTTCTCAGCCGAAATTTCAGCACCCCTAAGACATTTTAGTGTGGTTTAACAGTAATAATTATGGAAGTATAGCAAGTAAAGCAAAAAAATAACTTAATGGATACTTTCTTTATAAGTTTTGGTCCATAAGGTGTAAGTCCTAGTGAAATTCCTAAGGCACCTACAACCATAACCCAAAGAGGTATGTGAGCTTTTGCGGAAAATGAACTATGAATTATGGCATCGTTTATGGCAGCGAGTGGTTCAATAGCATTAGCAGTTATAAAGTTTAATTTTATGATATGTTTAAAGCCTTTTAAGAGTATATAAGTTGAAAAGGTCCATGCCATTATAGCAATCATGATAGGTGCTATCATTTTTGCCGATGTCTT
>JALUMJ010000023.1 GCA_027040375.1 Campylobacteraceae bacterium | reverse complement strand
ATGAAGAAGATTATTTTAGCTAGTTTGACTGCCGCGGTTTGTGGTATCAGTTTAAATGCTGCTGTATATGCAACGGTAAATGGACAAAATGTAACGGATCAAGACATAAAAGTTTTGCTTAAATCTAGTAGAGGTGCTGTATATGAGCAACTTCCACCAGCTACTCAGAAAAAAGTGGTTGAGCAAGCAATTGAGCGAAAATTACTTGCTGCAAATGCCATAAAAAGTGGTATTGAAAATGATAAGTCATTTAAAGATGCATTAAAAAACATCAAAAGTGATTTGGCTTTGGAATTATGGATGAAAAAAGTTTTTTCACAAGTTAATGTTACAGAAAAAGATATAAAAGCATTTTATGATAAAAATGCAGCAAAATTCGTAAAACCATCTCGTGCAAAAGCTAGACATATACTTCTTAAGACTAAAAAAGAAGCACAAGCTGTTATAGATGAGCTTAAAGGCTTAAAAGGAGATGCTCTTTCTAAGAAATTCATCGAATTGGCAAAAGCAAAATCAACAGGACCTAGTGGTAAAAGTGGTGGTGAGCTTGGTTGGTTCAATAAAAGACAAATGGTTAAACCTTTTAGCGATGCAGCGTTTGGACTTAAAAAAGGCACTATTACGCTAAAACCAGTTAAAACTCAATTTGGCTATCATGTTATCTATCTAGAAAATAAAGAGATAGGTAAGAAAGCAACTTTAGCTGAAGTTAAACCTAGAATAGAAAATGCTTTAAAGATGGATAAATTTAGAAAAAAAGTTTCAGCACAAGCAAAAAAACTTAGAAAAGATGCAAAAGTAACTATAAAATAAAAAGGTTGTTTTGATGCAAGGTAGAAAGATTTTTGATTTTGTCAAGCCTGGGGTGGTTTTTGGTGATGATTTACAAAAAGTTTATGAGATAGCGAAGGAGAATTCTTTTGCTATCCCTTCTGTAAATGTCGTGGGTACAAACTCTATAAATGCAGTGATGGAAACTGCAAAAGATGTTAATTCTCCTATAATTATCCAATTTTCATTTGGTGGAGCAAAATTTTGGGGAGGCGAGGGTATCGACCCTCAAGTTTCAGCTGTTTTGGGTGCAATCAGTGGAGCTTTACATGTACACTCTTTGGCAAAAGCATATGGCATCCCTGTAATCTTACATACTGACCATGCAGCTAGAAAACTTTTACCATGGATTGATGAGTTGATAGATGCTGGAGAGGATTATTTTAAAAAATATGGGCAGCCTTTGTTTAGTTCCCATATGCTTGATCTCTCAGAAGAAGATTTGGAGGAAAATATCTCTACATGTAAGACTTATTTGAAGCGAATGTGTAAAATCGGTATGTCTATTGAGATTGAGCTTGGATGTACAGGTGGTGAAGAAGATGGGGTAGATAATACCCATCTGGATAATTCAGCACTTTATACACAAGCCGAAGATGTTGCGTATGCTTATATCGAACTTAGCAAGATAAGTCCAAGTTTTACGATAGCGGCTTCTTTTGGAAATGTTCATGGTGTTTATAGGCCTGGAAATGTAAACTTGCTACCAAAAATTTTGAAAAATTCTCAAGATTATATACAAAAAAAATACAACACTAAAGAAAAGCCTGTAAATTTTGTATTCCATGGTGGTAGTGGAAGTCATATCGATGATATCGAAGAGTCATTGTCTTATGGTGTGATTAAGATGAATATAGACACAGACACTCAATGGGCATTTTGGGAAGGCACTAAAGGGTATCTTGACCGATATAGTGCTTACATGCAAACGCAAATCGGTAATCCAGATGGAGATGATTTGCCAAATAAAAAATATTATGATCCAAGAAAATGGCTAAGAGCTGGAGAAAAAGGTCTTATCAAAAGATTGAAGACAGCTTATAGCGATTTAAATTGTATCGATAGAAACTAAGATTATGAGCCTCGCTTGAGGCTCTTTTTGTATGACTTTTACTCCTTCACCACTTGAAAAACATCATTTTAAAGATGAGTTATTTTACATAAAAAGAGATGATTTGCTTGATATTGATTTTTCTGGCAACAAGGCTAGAAAGTTTGAATATTTTTTAGTAAATGATTTTCCTAAAATCAAACAAATAGTTGGTTTTGGCTCAAATCAATCAAATGCTATGTATTCACTTTCTGTTTTAGCTAAGATGAAAGGCTGGAAATTTATATATTTTTGTGACCATATTCCTTCGTTTTTAAGAGATAATCTAGTTGGCAATTATAAATACGCTCTTGCAAATGGTATGGAGCTGAGACTTTCAAACGATAAGAATACCGATGCAAATTCTCTTAATGATAATAAGACAATAGTAGTCCAAGAGGGTGGTAGGCAGATTGAAGCTAAGCTTGGATTAAAAAATTTAGCACTAGAGCTTATAGTAGATATAAAAAAAGAAAATATCAAAAATCCTTATATATTTTTGCCTTCAGGCACTGGTACAACAGCACTTTTCTTGCAAAAGTATTTGCCTTTTAAAGTCTTTACATGTAGCACTGTTGGAGATGATTTGTATCTTAAAACTCAATGGGATATGGTAGATAAAAATATGCTTGAGTATCCTAACATTTTAAACTCAAAGAAAAAGTATCACTATGGAAAACTATATCCTGAAGCTTATCAGCTATGGAAAGATTTAAAAGATGAAATGGGAGTGGAGTTTGATTTGCTTTACGACCCAATCGGTTGGATAAAATTTTTAGAAAACAAAGAGCGGTTAAAAGGCACTCCAATTTATATTCATCAAGGTGGATTAAAGGGAAATGAATCTATGAAAGCAAGGTATGAGCGAAAATATGATAAAATCTTGTGATTTTTTAAGGATTAATAAATGTTACAAATAAAAACAAATGACAAAAATTTTGAAACTCAATTTTCAAAGCTTCTTGGTAGGGGCAAAATGGATATTGATAATGTCTCAAAGATAGTTGAAGTTATTATCGATGAAATAAGAGCTGAGGGAAACCATGCGATTAAAAAGCATGTGCAAAAGTTTGATAAATGGACTCCTTTAAGTGATGATGAATTAAAAATTTCTACAAATGATATGAAAATTGCATATGACAAGTTGGACGATGAGTTAAAACACGCACTGAAACTCGCATATGAAAGAATCAAAACTTATCACGAAAAGCTACTTCCAAAAACTTGGATGGAAACTGACAAGACTGGCTCAATTCTTGGGCAGAAAATCACAGCAGTTGATAGAGCTGGTCTCTACATTCCAGGAGGAAAGGCGGCATATCCAAGCTCTCTATTGATGAATGCGGTACCAGCAATCGTCGCTGGGGTTAAAGAGATAATCGTCTGTACACCCGCACCGCAAAACGAACTAAATTCTTTACTGCTAGCGGCCATGCATCTTTGTGGCATAAAAAATGCCTACAAAATTGGAGGTGCTAGTGCGATAGCAGCTATGGCTTATGGAACAGACACAATTCCAAAAGTTGATGTTATCACGGGTCCTGGCAATATATTTGTAGCAACTGCTAAAAAGTTAGTATATGGCGAAGTAAATATAGACATGATAGCAGGTCCAAGCGAGATAGGAGTTTTAGCTGATAGTAGTAGCGATGCAAAACTTTTGGCGATAGATTTGCTTTCACAAGCAGAACACGATGAGATGGCAAGTTCAATTTTGATTATAACTGATGAAGAGTTGGCAAACCAAACACAAAAAGAGATAGAGATTTGGTTAAAAACACTAAGCAGGGAAAAAATAGCAAGAACTTCTATAGAAAAAAGAGGTGCTATTATCATCGCAAAAGATATGGATGAAGCCGTGTATTTGATGAATGAAATCGCACCAGAGCATTTAGAAATCATGTGTGATGATGCGATGAGCTTGCTACCAAAGATAAAGCATGCTGGAGCTATATTTCTTGGAAGATACACACCCGAGCCTATAGGTGATTATATAGCAGGACCAAATCACACACTTCCAACTGGTGGAACTGCTAAGTTTTATTCACCGCTGAGTGTTGATAACTTTATAAAAAAATCTTCAATAATCAGCATGAGCGAAGAGGGCATAAAAAAAATAGGAAAAGAGTGTGC
>JALUMJ010000022.1 GCA_027040375.1 Campylobacteraceae bacterium | reverse complement strand
GTTTTTATGATTCTAGGGCGATTTCCACAGCTTGTACTTCAAGTGCAAATGCCTTGCTTTTGGCAAAAAGACTCATAAATGTAGAAGCGTATGATAATATCTTAGTAGTTGGAGCTGACGGATTGTGTAAATCTACTGTTTTAGGATTTTATGCACTTAGTGTTCTCTCACCCCAGCCATGTAAGCCATTTGACAAAAATAGAGATGGCATGAATGTAGCCGAAGCAGTTGCAGCGATTCTTGTGCAAAATAGTAAAAATGAAAATTCTATAGAGTTAAAAGGCGTGGGTGCTAGCAGTGATGCTTACCATATGACAAACCCAAATCCAGAAGCAACAGGAGCTATAAATTGCATGAAAAATGCGATAGAAGATGCAGGCATTTGTGCCCAAGATATAGATTATGTAAATGCCCACGGAACTGCAACTATAGCAAATGACAGGGTCGAAGCAAAAGCGGTTGAAGCTCTTTTTAAAAACAGTGTACATGTAAGCTCTACAAAAGCCATCACGGGGCATACCTTGGGGGCTGCAGGAGCAGTTGAAGCGATTATATCTTGTGAAGTTATCAAATGTTCCCAAATCCCTCCACAAGCAAATCTAAGTGAGCAAGAAAACGAAAATATAAATATACCGTTAGAACCAGTAAATATGAAGATAAAAAATGTCATAAGCAACTCTTTTGCCTTTGGTGGAAACAATGCATCTTTGATATTTGGAGCGTGTGAATGAAATCTGTAGCTTTAAAGATAGTAAGCTCGGCAAAAATCTATGCAAAAGAGAAGATAGAGGATTTAGAGGATAAAAGATTAGTCCCAAAGATGATGATGCGACGACGATTGACTAGAAATGCAAAAGTGATGCTTTACCTAAGTGATAAATGTGGATTTACTGGCGGAAAGATAGTGTATGGTACTTGTTTTAGCGAGCTCGAAGAGACTGCAAAAATAGCAAATGCAGTGCTTGAAAAAAGACTTTTATCACCGACTTCTTTTCAAAATAGTGTTTACAATACAGCTCCATCATATTTTTCAATAATCAACAATGATGAAGATGAAATCATAACGGTATCAACAGGCATGAAAACATCTCTTGAGGCTTTAAAAACTGCTGCACTTCAAGCTTTGGTTTCAAAGCAGAGGGTTTTGTGCATTTGTGCGGAGTGTATAAATATTAAAAATATCCAAGATATAAATAGATGTACAAGCTATCTTGAATCTGGTGTTGCAGTTGTGCTTGAGATTGCAAAAAATAGCGAAGGTGCAGTTGCAGTAGAAAACCAAAAAACAAGAGGCATCATAGACTCTTTGCAAGATTTGATGAGTGTGGCGAAGATGCATGAGAGCGGAAAAGATAAAATTTTAGTGGAGCTTTAGAGATGATTATAGATAAAAATATGATAAATTATGAAGATTTTTCATATAAAGATAAGATAAAACTTAGTGATGAAAAAGAGTTTGTAGATTTTATAAATCAAGGACACGATTTTTTAATACAACGGATTAAAACAGGAGAGCCGATTTATGGCATCACCACAGGGTATGGAGAATCAGGGTGCAATGCAGTCGTGATGCAAGAGGCCGAAGAGTTGCAAGAAAATTTATATAGATTTTGCGGAGTTGGTGTTGGTGAATATCTAAGTAGTGAAGTTTCAAGGATTATGCTTATCGTAAGGCTGATAAGCCTTTGCAAGGGAAAGAGTGGTGTTAGTTATGATTTGTTGAAAAGGTTTGAGATTTTGTTGAATCATGAGATATATCCACTCATCCCTTCTCAAGGCTCAGTTGGGGCTAGTGGCGATTTGGCTCCTTTGTCTTATATAGCTGCCGTGATTGCAGGCGAGCGAGAAGTGATATATAAAAATGAAATTAGAAAAACAAGTGAAGTTTACGCACAGTTGGGCATAAAGCCATATAAATTCAAAGCAAAAGAAGCACTTGGTGTCATAAATGGAACGGCAACCATGAGTGCTATCGCTATAAAAGCGGTGGAGGATTTTGAGGTTATGCTTCAAAGTATGGAGAGTTTTGTTGCAGCCATTTTTGAAGTTTTGATTTGCGATACCACTGCATTAGAGCCTTTTGTACATGAAAGCAAACCTTTTGCAGGGCAGATAGAGACAGCAAAAAATATACTAGCAAAATGCACAGGCTCAAAGCTTACTCAAGTTGCTTTTAGTAGGTGCGAGAATTTTCAAGAAGAGAAAGAACAAAATATTCAAGATAGATACTCCATTCGATGTGCTCCACAAGTTTTAGGCGTATCAAGAGACAATCTACAAATCGCTAAAAACTGGATACAAACTGAGATAAATGGTGTAAATGATAATCCTTTGATTGACCCTATTGGCAAAAGAATTTATACTTCTGGAAACTTTTATGGAGGATATATCGCACAAGCGATGGACACCATGAGGATTTGTGCTGGAAATATCGCAGATTTGCTTGACAAAGAGTTTGCACTTTTGATTGACCATAAATTCAACAAAGGTTTAGGTGAAAATCTAAAAATCAACAAAAAAGCCACTCACCATGCATTTAAACTTATCCAAATCACGCTTAGTTCCCTTTGTGCAGATATCTTGATGAATACAAATGCGGCTTCCCTATACTCTCGCACGACTGAATCATACAACCAAGATAAAGTCAGCATGGGAACAACTTCGGCTAGAAACTTTGCTAAACAATTGCCTGATTTGGCAAATATGCTTAGTATCGGTTTTTTAGGTATCGCTCAAGCAGTTGATATCAGAGGTTATGATAAATGCTCCACCCAACTTCAAAAATATTATGATGAGGTGAGAAAAGAGGTGTGTAAGTTAGAAAATGACAGAAGAATGGATATAGATATAAAAGCTGTAAACAAGATGCTTATGCAAGGAAAATTTGCATGAAAACCGTTTTAGTTACAGGCTCAACTGGCGCTATTGGTGAAGCGGTTGCTAGGTATTTTCATGAGCAGGGATATTTTGTCTATTTGCATTTTAGAAGTGATGAAAAAAAAGCAAATGAGCTAGAAAATGAGCTAGAAAATTCACAAACTATTAGTTTTGATATCTTAAACAAAGAGGAAGTTTTTGCAAAACTTGAAAGCTTAAATATCGATGTTTTGGTAAATAATGCGGGAATCACAAAAGATAAACTTTTCTTTTGGATGGAAGACAGCGATTGGCTTGATGTTATAAATACCTCCATAAATGGCACCTACAATGTCACAAAAGCGGTTATAAAAAATATGATTGTAAATAAATCAGGCTCCATAGTAAATATCTCATCAGTTTCAGGTTTGATTGGAAATCAAGGACAGACAAATTACTCTACTGCAAAAGGAGCGATTATATCTTTTACGAAAGCACTTTGCATGGAAGTTGGAAGATACAATATCCGAGTAAATGCAGTAGCCCCTGGACTTATAGAGTCAAATATGACGAAAGATTTAGATTTAAAAAATATCATAAAAGATATCCCACTTAAAAGAATCGGCAAACCAGAAGAAGTAGCAGAATGTGTCTTCTTTTTAGGAGACAAAGCTTCACATGTAAGCGGTGAAATACTAAATATAAGCGGTGGAATGGTCAGATAAATGAAATTTATCAACATCATATTGGCTCCATTGTTTGTGTTGTTGATTCATTATTTCAAGTTTAGAAGTGTTGTTTTGGTTTATCTTTTGCTCGCTCTGTTTTACTTTGTGTATCAGTTTTTTAAAAGACGCAGTTACAAAGACATGGTGATTCCAAGCATCTATGTAGCGGGCTTGTCTATAGCTTATTATTTTTCATCATGGCAAAGTGTAAAATGTATACCAGTGACCCTTTCGGCTATATTTTTGTTTCTTTTTATAGATTCACATTATAATAAAAGATATATGATACTAGGTTTTACAAGAAAATTTTATAAAAAAATATTAAAAAAAGAGGAAGTGGAGTTTTTAAAAAAAGGAGATGGGTATTGGGTTGTAGTTATGCTTGTAAATACTCTCATTCATCTATATGTTGTCAATTTTACCAGCGATATCGTTTGGGCTTTTTACTCCTCGGTTGGCTGGTATATTTTGTTTTTTACGGCTTTGTTGAGCCAGATTATCTATGGAAAGGT
>JALUMJ010000021.1 GCA_027040375.1 Campylobacteraceae bacterium | reverse complement strand
CATAAGAGAGCATTAGCTCTCTTATGGTACAATACGCTTAAAAAGTACCTAACCATAGGTACTTGATCTAAAGGGGTAAATGCTTGGTTAAGATACTTATGATTGAAGATGACTTGGAGTTGGCGGAGATTTTATCAGAATATTTAGAGCAGTTTGATATCCAAACGATAACAGCTGAAGAACCATATATCGGCTTTTCATATTTGGATACACAAGAATTTGACTTGGTAATTTTAGATTTGACTCTTCCTGGACTTGATGGACTTGATGTTTGTAAAGAGATAAGAAAAAAGCATTCTATTCCTATAATAATATCTTCTGCTAGGCATGATTTGACAGATAAAGTAACAGCACTTGAAAATGGTGCTGATGATTATTTGCCTAAACCTTATAATCCGCTTGAGCTTAGAGCCAGGATTATGAGCTTGCTTAGACGATATAACCAAGATTTTTCTAGCGAGCCAAAACAAAATGAAAAAAAAGATTTGGAACTAGATGAAGAAAAGATGAGCATCTTGTATTTGGGTGATGAGTTAAACTTGACTGTTGCTGAGTATGAAATCTTGGCATATTTGATAAAAAAATCTGGTGGAGTAGTATCAAGGGGAGAGCTTATATATAATGCTGATGCCATCAATGAAGACACTACAAATAAAAGTATAGATGTAATCATAGGTAGGATTAGACACAAGTTGGATGAAAACCCAAAAGAGCCAAAATATATACATTCGATAAGAGGGATAGGATATAAACTCACACAATGAATAAATCATCTATATTTTTTAGTATAACTTTCGTTTTTCTAATTTCTATATCTAGTATTATTATGGCTTTTATATTTCTTATGGATTATGACCAAAAAAACTATACTGAAAAATTAAATAACAAATACACAATAGTTGCGCGAGCAACCCTTTTTCATCTTAATAATTTTATAGACAAAGAGCAACTTGAAAATCAAGTAAAAAGTTATAATATGAAAGAAGTAAAAGATAAAAATATTGAAAAAACTATCATCAAGAAAGCTCAAACTTTGCAGAAAATTGTTGGAAAAATTGGAGCTACAGCGATACTTGTATATAATAGGCGAAACTATTTACTTATAAAACATAAAGATACAACTTTACTGCTTAAAGATGAAGATTATCAGCCATATCGGTATCATACCATAAGAAGCATCTTTGGATTGGTTCTCTTGATTATTATTTTGGATTATATTTTAACCATAAGAAGGATAAAGCCTCTTCGAAAATTAAAAAGAGAGATGGATAAGTTTGCAAAAGGAGATTTGGATATATCTTGTGCGAGAGAAGGCGAAGATGAGATTTCTCAGGTGTCAAATTCATTTCAACATGCGGTAAATCAGATAAAAAAATTAAATCAATCAAGACAACTTTTTTTGAGAAATATAATGCATGAATTAAAAACTCCTATCACCAAAGGGCGAATTAGTGTCGAGATGATAGATAATTCTAAGCAAAAACAAAGACTCATAAATGTTTTTGAAAGGTTAGAATTGCTTATAAATGAATTTTCTTCTATCGAGCAAATAACTTCTGGAGATGGGCTTAAGAATGTAAAAGGATATAGATTAAGTGATATATTTGATGAAGCTATCGACTTAGCTATGGTTTCAACTGATAATATTACCCTGCAAATCGAACAAAATCTAAGCTTACATGTAGATTTTAAACTTTTCACAACAGCTATTAAAAATATCATAGATAATGGCATGAAATATGCAATAGATAAAAAAGTAATCATAGAGACTAGTTATGATAAGATTTCATTTATAACCCAAGGAAGTCCTCTGAAATATGAACTCTCTCACTATTTGGAGCCATTTACCCAAGATAAGATTTCTCATAGTAGTTTTGGACTAGGTTTATATATAGTTCACAATATCGCAAAGGCTCATAAGCTAGAATTTACATACGAATATAAAAATAGCTGTAACTATTTTAATTTTGAAAATATATCTAGACTATTGTAGTCTATTCATTTCTCAGCGTATCTAAAACATTTATCTTTGTAGCTTTGTATGATGGGTAGTATGATGAAAAAAGCACTATAAAGATTGAGCCTACAACTATCATAGTGAAGTCTGTCAAAGATAAATCAAGTGGCAGCTTGGAAGTTCCATAAACATCTGCTGGCAATGATATGATATCAAAAGAGCCTAAAACATAAATCGATGCAAGGCCTAGAATGATTCCCATTATTATCCCACCACCGCCAATTATAGCTCCTAGAGAGAAAAATGTATTTTTAATCTCTTTTTTTGTGGCACCAAGAGAAAATAATAGGGCTATTTCTTTTCTTCTGCTCATAACTGTCATAAGTAGTGAGCTGATAATATTTAGAGATGCTATTAGGATTATGAGCATTAAAACGATAAAAAGTGACCTTTTTTCGAGCTTAAGCGCAGAAAAGAAGTTGCCATTCATCTGCCACCAGCCTATAACTCCTAGGTTTTGAGGCAACACTTTTTTTATCTTCACTATATCGGTAAACGGCTCATCTGAGTAGATATGAATACCATCAAATGTATCTTTTTTGTATCTTAATATTTTTCTGATTGACTCTAGTGTTGTGTACATGTAAACTTTATCGTAAGCTATAAGACCTGATTCAAAGTAGCCTTTATAAGTGAATCTTTTCATCTTTGGTATTAAAGAAAATCCAGTAGGGTCACTTGATGTGAAGATAAGTGTCAGCTTATCATTGTCTTCTAAAAAATTTCTATCTTTTATCTCTTTTCCTACTATCAAATTATATTTTCCTATTCGCTTGTCTTTTACAAATGATTTTAGTACGGAGTTTATCTTTAATTCATTTTTAAAATTAACACCAAAAAGCAAACCACCTTCTAGTTTACTGCCCTTTTTTGTGATGACTTGTGATGATATATAGGGGCTGTATTTGAGTTTTGGAAATTCTTTTTTCAGATTATCCAAATCTTGTTGGCTAACTTTTTGAAATGTTCTTGAGTATATACTTAAGGGATAGTTCATAGTAAAGAGTTTTGTTTCAAACTCTTTATCGAAACCATTCATGATAGCCATAGCAACTATCAAAACCATCACACCTACGCAGACGCCTAAGAAAGCTAAAAAAGCACTGACGGTAATAAAAGGTTGACTTTTATCAAACCTTAGGTACTTTTTTACTAGATATCTGCTAAGTGTTTTTTTTTGCATTATTTAAGCTAAAGTGCCCTTCTTCGGACCACTTTTGCCGCAACAGTTTTTGTATTTTTTGCCACTACCGCAAGGACAAGGTGCATTTCTTGGTGTCTTTTTTTCAGTTATAATTGGCGTATTGTTTTGAGGCTCAAGCATACTATCATGCTCAAGTGTCATACCTTTTGAAGCCTCTTCTTCCATCTTTCTTACCATCTCTTCCATGGCTCTTTTTTGTTCTTCTTCGTTTTCATCTTTAAGTTGCACTATATATAGCGTTTTAAAGCTTTCAAATTTGATTTCTTCCACTAATTCAACGAAAAGATTATAACTTTCTTTTTTATACTCAACCAATGGGTCTTTTTGATTATATCCACGAAGTCCGATACCAGTCTTAAGTATGTCCATCTGATAAAGATGCTCTCTCCAAGCATTATCTAAAACTTGAAGATATAAAACTCTTTCTATTTCTCTTTTTTGCTCGTCATCTATGACAGACATTTTTTCATCATAATTTGCTTTTAGCAACTCTTCAAGAGTTTCACTTAGTTTATCAAATTCCAAATTTTGAAGATCTTCGACTCTAAAATCCTCTTGTAGTTCTTCATTTATTATGGCTACAAGTTTTTCTATGTTAAAATCTTCTTTTTGCGATCCATCAAAGATTTCAGCTCTAAAGATAAGATTTTGTGTAAATTCTTTTCTAATTTCATCTATTTTTGAGCCTATATCGTATTCTTTGTCTAATAGATTATTTCTAAAATTATATATCGTCTTTCTTTGCTCGTTTGCAACATCATCATACTCTAGCAAATGTTTTCTAGATTCAAAGTTCATGTTTTCTACTTTTTTCTGAGCATTTTCAACGGCTCTTGTCACCATCTTTGATTCTATATGTTCACCCTCTTCTATCCC
>JALUMJ010000020.1:1241-4130 GCA_027040375.1 Campylobacteraceae bacterium | reverse complement strand
ATATCATAGGAGTTAAAGCCTCTATACTTTTTAATTCTTGTAGTCGTATAGATTTGCCATCGACCAAGTCTCTTTATATCTAAATCTTCAAAAGTATAGGTGCCGTTTTTGGATTTTAGTAATTTTATTTTTTTATCAAGCTTAGTTGTATCAGGTCTAGTCAGTAAAAGTTCTATCTTTGCATCATTCACTGGTTTATCTGTTAATCTGTTTGTAATTTTTAATTTTAAGTGATTTTGACCAAGTCTTAGTTTTTTGATTGAATATGATATAAAAAAATTCTTATCAAACTCATCTTTTTGTTGCTCAAGTTCGTAAGCGTTGTCTTCAAAATCTTGATATTTTTTCATAAAGTAGTTTGATTCTTGGACAGGATGCTTAAAAGCTTCTCTAACACTTAGAGCCCCACCAAATACTACTGCTAGTATTAGGGCTAAAATACCATGAGGCCAATAATTTCTATCTTTTTTTTTATCCATTATCTCTTCTTTATTTTTTTTATAATATACCAACCAAAGACAATTAATAGAAATAGAAATATTGATAATTGTAAAGAAAAATATATATTTCTATTTGTACTGCCGATTCCACTTTTTAATTTTATCTCTTTTGATATTGCAATTTGTTCAACCATGTCTGCATAACCATTGAGCATGGCAGCACTTACACTTACATACTTTTTCTTCATAGTTAAAAGTGGTATAATCGAACCCTTCCACGGATATGGAGAAAGAATAGCTTCTTTATTAAAAGTATTAGTTAAATCAATCGAATTATATATATCAACTTTTTGCTCATTCAAAACAATTGACAATATAGCATACGGTGGTTTGAAATTTTTGGCAAAACCCTTTTCGTATTGTACGATTGATTTGCCATTAAGATTTTTTTTTGTTAAAAGATAAGCACTGATTCCTGTTTTTCTATACAGTTCATTTGCCATCTGTTCTATTTTGACCTCAGTTTTATTTAATATGACACCATCATTATAAACAAATCTCTTTGCCTGAAGTGTCATAGTAAATAAAAGAAGCACAAGAAGATAAATCTTCTTGTGCTTATATAAAGTATTAGCCATTAACCAACGAACAAATGATTTGGTGTTAGCACTAAATATGCAGAAACTGCTGCCATTATAATCAAACCCCAAGTTATTATTACATCCATTTTATCTGCCATAATATCCCCTTATTTTGCGATAGATATGTGCTTTTCGGCATTTCTATCTCTCATTTTAATAGTGGTTGGATTTGTTATAGTATATGGTTTATTTGCAACTTCTTGTTGAGCTTTTATACCCCAAACTGTCAAACCAACCAAAATACTAAGTAACAATACAGTTGCAATCAACATACCGGTTACTCCGCTAAGTGTAAAAACACCTCTGTTTGTATTTTCCATACTCTACTCCTCGTTCAAAGAGTTGACATAGGTGCCAACAGCTATTTTTTGTATATTTGTCAATCTTCCATCATTGAACTTAGGCATCACACCTATAGTTCCTTTTTTACCATGATTTAACACTTCTGCTACAAATTCAGCTTTTCCATAGTTTATCAAAGCAGGAGCACTTCCACCCATACCTTTGCCATCCATTCCATGACAAGCACCACAAGTTGCCCACAATGCTTTTCCTTGTGTTACAAGTTCAGGATGTTTACTCTTGCCGCTTTTTGCTAAATCTTGAACTATATAGGCAGCAACTGCAGTAGCACTTGCTTTGTCCAAAAGACCTGCAGGCATTTCACCTAGTGCATAACCTTGACCATTTGAGCCTTTAAGAACAGTATTTACTATATGCTCTTCACTGCCCCAAGTTGTAAGATCAGCTGCTTTTCCATCTATACCATCACCAGTAATACCGTGACAAGGTGAACATTGAACCAAAAATACACCTTCTCCCATGCCCATTAGTGTTTCATGATTTGGATTTGCCCATTTACTCTCAAATCTTTGAGTATAATCACTTACTTCTTGGTTATACTGTCCTATTTGTGAAAAGGTAGCAATTGGATATCCCAAAAAGAAATACCATAAAGCCCATACAATCGTTCCTAAAAAAGCATACGACCAGCCTGTAGGCATTGGATTACTAAACTCTCCTATGCCATCCCAATTATCTCCTGTTAACTCACCTGTTGCTTTGTCAGTTTTAATCTGTTTGATGTATTTACCGGCAACGCCTACGGTGAGGATTATGATTGCTGCTGCACCTAACAGTGTCAGCAAATTAACATTATCATTCAGCCAATTCATTTTTAACGCTCCTCATTATCTTTTTTGTTCTTTTGTGGATATTTTTCTTCAACCAAGGTATCATCTATATTGTCATTTAGCGCCATATTGGAGTACTTTTCATAATCCTTTGTGCCATCTTTTTGAGATTTATAGAGGTGATATATATAAATATAGAACCCTATGGTAAGAAAAAAGATCATACTTACATATCCCCAACCCTGAAGATTACTTATGAATTCCATATCCACAATAAATTCCTTATTTTAGACTATTTAAGTATGCGATTAACGCAACTATCTCTTTAATGTCACCTTTTTTGTATGCATCTTTCACATCTTGGTTTTTCATACCAGCTACTATTTTGCCTGCTTGTGCAAAAGCAATTTTTTGAGCTTGATCGTATGAGCCAAGTTTTGGCATACCAGGTTGATTATAAGGAACATTAAAAACTTTTTTAACTGTTACCGCTTCCGCATAAGCGGTCTTTAAATCAGTACTCTTTTTAAACATAAAACCATATTTTGGCATTATTGAACCTGGCACTACTGCCTCAGGATTCAACATATGATTCTCATGCCAATCTGTTGTTCTGTAATTTCCAACTCTGTGTAAATCTGGACCTATTCTTCTACTTCCCCAAAGGAAAGGTCT
>JALUMJ010000020.1:0-1141 GCA_027040375.1 Campylobacteraceae bacterium | reverse complement strand
CCAGGAATCCAATCAGTAAAATGCGCTAGGGCATTTACAGATTTGATAGCTTGAATAGGACCTTCAAGTGTACTTAACATATAAAAAGTTGAAGCTAATACATAAAACTTAATCAAAGGATTTTCTCTTAATTGTCCCCACTCACCTTTCATGGTAAGTAACATATTGATTGCACTTCCCCAAGATGGCAGAATCAATATAATAGAAAAAATTGATGCCATAGTCTGAACCCAATCAGGAACAGTTGAATAAAGAAGGTGGTGACCACCAGCCCAAAGATAAACAAACATCAAACCCCAAAATGATAGAAGTGATAGTTTATATGAAAATATTGGTTGACCTGACTCTTTTGGTAAAAAGTAATAAATCATAGCTATAATCGGCACTGTAAAAACAAATGCAACAGCATTGTGTCCATACCACCATTGGACCATCGCATCATTGCTTCCTGCATACATAGATACTGAGTGAAACCAATCACCCATACCAGAAACAAAATAAGTTGGTACTTCCATATTGTTAAATAGATACAACATGGCCACGCCCAAAAATGTTGCTATATAATACCAAACGGAGATATATAGAACTTTTTCTCTTCTTATGCCTATAAGTCCGAAGATACTAATTCCCCACAAAACCCACACGATTACAATACCTATATCCACAGGCCACTCAAACTCTGCATACTCTTTTGAAGTTGTTTCTCCCATAGCCAGCGAAACAACAGCTACTGCTACAACCAAAATATATAACCAAAATTGTAGTTTTCCTATGAACATCAAAAATTTTGATTCTGCCATAGAGACTTTCAAAACTCTTTGCCCTACATAGTACCAAGTTGCCATTATACCACTCACCGTAAAACCAAAAGCAACACCATCGGTGTGTATTGGTCTTAGCCTTCCAAATGTCCCGTACTCTCCAAAAAAGTTATTTAACTCAGGGAAAGCCAATTGAAATGCGATGATAACACCCACACTCATACCCACAATGCCCAGCACGATAGCGGAAACTGTAAAGTACTTTGCAACTGTATAGTCATAGTTAATTGCATTACTAGACTGCATCAATTCCTCCTAAAATATATTTTATGTCACACAAATATCACATAATTATGAGAATTATAGTACATAGTTAATAT
>JALUMJ010000019.1 GCA_027040375.1 Campylobacteraceae bacterium | reverse complement strand
TTGATTACATAGACCATATTGAAGTTTATGAATCAACATCCTCGCTAGAGTTTGGCGGTGAAAATGCTGCTGTGATTATTCGTCTTTACACAAAAAAAGCCTCAAGAGAAAATGGTTCTAAATTGAGAGTGGGTGTGGATAATTTGGGAAGCATAGATAATAGTTTTTATACTGCAAAGCTCCTTGATAATGGTCTCTCTTATTTTATTTTTGCAAATGGAAATAATATAAAAAGAACACCATATAGTCACGATTATAATAATCACAATTATAGTTATAATAGCAACAGGGAAAGCTATAATGCCTATGGAGATATTGGCTATAAAAGCTGGAGTTTTGAACTCAATCTTTACAAAAAAAATAGTGATAATTTTATGGGTATAGGAACTCACAAAACACCAGAGGGAGGAGGGCTTAAAGGAAAACACGCTTACTTACATGTAACAAAGAAATTTCAAAACAATTTGAAGTTGCAGCTTTCCTACGATAAAGCAACTTACGATAGAACTTATATAGATCCAAATGGCATCAAAGTTGCAAATGCTCCTATTCTTAATCATTATACAACTAATATCATTGATAATAATTACGCATTTACTATAGATAAAAAGTTCAAGACTCAAAACAATACTCTTCTTCTTGGATCTTTTTACAAACATAAAACATTTGAAGCAGATGGCGATTATTCTGATAATAACCTTAGTTATAAATATACAAATAGCGGTTCTAATGTTTTATCTCTTTCTAGCGTGTATGGAGAAAATAAGTATGATATAACGCAAAATTTCCAAGTAGTAGGCTCTATTAAAGGAGATTTTTTTAGATATGAAAAAGATGTAAAATCACAAAATGAGCTTTTACTAAGGGGTGGATTTATCTATAAGCGTGATAAATACAAATTCAAGGCATTTTATACAAATGGATATGTACCTCTTGCCTTTAATCAAATATACGATCCTGATAATATGCCGTATAAAGCAAATCCGCAACTCAACACTATGAAAACGATTATCTATACCACTGCTTTAGAGTACAAAGATAGTTGGCAGGATATTTCCTTTGAAATAGCACAGATGCGTGCTAGAGATTTAATTTATTATGATAAAACGACCGCTGATGGATGGGTAAATTCTTTTGCTAAATATACTGAAACAATTTATCAATTAAATTATACTTACAATTTTAATCTTGATAATAAATTCTCTAGTAGTTTTGTCTATGGAAAAACAAACAACGGTACCGTAACATCTTCTCCTTTTAATATGTTTCTTAAAAGTTTTAACAGATACAGGAAATTTGATTTTTACAACGCTTTAAATTATAAAAGCTCTTACACTTCTATATACAATTCGCACATAAAAAGTAGTCTCGAATTTACTTCTGCACTCAAATATCACTATAGTAAAGATTTATCTTTTGGAATAAAAGGAGAAAATATCTTTCATAATTCTCCTAGTCAAGCATACAGAGGAATTAATTTTACTATTCCGATAGTTGATCAAAAATTTTGGGTAAATATGGAGTATCTTTTCTAATGAAAAAAGTAGTATTACTCTTATTGATTCCCTTCTTGTTGCTAGCTTCTGATATGCAATATGAACTTAAGATATATTCAACACTTCTACATAACTTTTTTCCAACGAAACAAATTATAAAAGTATGGAGCGATGATGCAAAAAAAGATAAGATGCTCTCTAGCCTTCCTATCGTTAAAATAGTAAAAAATACAAAAGATGCAGATATTTTAATTGTAGAAAAAGACAAAAAACTTCCAAAGAAAAAGCTTATTTTTGCTACAAACTATTTGATATTTAAGTATTATGAAAAAAATGCCATCGGTGGATTTTATTGGAAAAAAGGAAGACCAAATATCCTTTTTTTACGAAATAATCTCTCGAAAAACCATCTGAAACTATCTTCAAAATTTAATGAATTTATTGAAGATGGATTATGAAACACTTATTAAAAATCTACTCAGTAATTTTTGTTTCTATTATAATTATGCTTGCTTATATGTACTTTTCTTTGGAAAAAGCGGAAAAACAATTTGATAGAAATATAAACAATCTTTTTGTTGTCCAAGCACAGGAGTTTACTTCAAATTTAGAAAAAAATCTAAAATTACATGCAAAGAAAGATGTATATCTAACTTTAAAAAAGAATAAAAGCTTGAGAGATGAATTAGCAGAAAAACTTACTGTTTTAACAACAAATACCTATAAATATATTTATATTCTTTATAGAGATACACATGGTGATTATAGATTTTTAGCAGATGCAAATAAACCAGATAAAGGAGAATTTGGCGAAAAGCTTAATGTTGATAAAAAAGTATGGAACAAAGCGTTCCGTTCTCAACAACCATCTTTGCTCTTTCAAAAGGAATTTGATGGTTTATGGGTAAGTTATATAGTCCCTGTTGTTATAAATGGTAAAACAGAAGCTATGATAGGCGTGGATTTTTCAAGTGAAGTTTCTGTTCAAATCAAAAAAAGCACCAAACCTATAAATAATGGATTTACTTATATTTTTATTGCTATTTTAATTATGCTAATTATTCTTTTATACCAAACAATTTTAAATTTTAGAATAAAGAAAGACTCCATCACAGATCCTCTAACACAGATCTTTAATAGAAATTATTTGAGAGATTTGTTAAATGATTTAAATATAGCAAAATACCAAATCATCATGCTCGATATTGACCATTTTAAGAAAGTTAATGACAGTTATGGGCATAAAATAGGCGATAATATTTTGCATGATATTTCTGCTATTATAAAGGAGACAATTAGAAATAAGGATATTTTTGTCCGTTTTGGGGGAGAGGAGTTTTTAGTTTTTATCTATAGAAATAACTTAGATGATAGAGTAGCAAAGGGTGTCGCAGAGAGGATTCGTAAAAAGATCAAAGAGACAACTTTTAGTTATGAAGAACTTTCTATAAATATTACAGTATCTATGGGCGTTACATGCACACCAGAACATTCTAAAAATATTAGTGATGCCATAAAGCATGCAGATGAGATGCTTTATATTGCAAAAAAAGAGGGTAGAAACAGAGTTATTTGCAGTGATGATATAAATAAAGAAATAGAAAATGACACCTCACTACATTTCAATGAAATCCAAGAGGCTATTGAGCATCAGCAAGTAATTTGTCATTATCAAGCTATTTTTAATACAAAAACAAAAAAAGTAGATAAGTATGAAGCGCTAGTTCGCATAAAAAAAGAGGATAAGATTATTTATCCAAATGATTTTTTACCGAAGATTATGCATACAAATATTTACAATCAGCTTACAAAAATTGTTCTTGAGACCGTTTTTACGAAAATAAGGGATAATCAGGCTAGTATAAGCGTTAATCTTAACTTTTCTGATATACTAAATAATGAAATTTTTGGAATTATTATAGATGAATTAGAACAAAACAAAGCATTTTCTTCACAGTTGATTATAGAACTTTTAGAGCATGAACTTATTGACGCCAATCAAACTTTTAGTGATAAAATCAACCAAATAAAAGGATATGGCGTAAAAATTGCCATTGATGATTTTGGAACTGGTTTTGCAAGTTATAATATTTTTCAAACTATTCCCATAGATATCATTAAAATAGACGGTTCACTCATTAAAAATCTTGATCATTCAGAAATTTCACAAAAAATTGTCCGTTCTATTATCGCTTTAACAAAAGAGCTTAATATAGAGACGGTTGCAGAATTTGTTTATTCTAAAGAGGTTATGAAAATTACAGAAACCTTAGAAGTTGATGCACTCCAAGGATTTTATCTTGCTAGGCCACAAGGAGAGTTATTGGGGAACCAATAAGTATTTATCAATTAATATCTCTTTTTATAACTACTTTTTATAATTTTTTAGATATAATACTCTTCCTTTAAAATAATGATTATTTTAAAGAATAAAATTACCAATCAAGGAGGTCATTATGGCTTTAGGTTCGGCGGAAAAATTAGAAATCGTCAACAAATTCGGAAGAAAAGAGGGTGATACAGGTTCACCAGAGGTTCAAATAGCACTTATATCTAGAAGAGTTCTAGAATTGACAGAGCATTTGAAAATCAATAAAAAAGACCACTCATCAAGACTTGGACTTTTGAAATTAGTAGGACAAAGAAAAAGACTTTTGAGATATCTTAAAAAAACAAATTTTGAGAAATACACTGAAGTTATAAAAGAATTATCTATTAGAGATAAGTAATTTTTCTAGGCTTGCCAAGATTGGCAAGCCTTTTTTCCCTTGCATACATATAAAATCTTCTTAAAATTCAATACTTACACATTAAATCGTATAAAAAACAAATAAAAACAAATAAAAACACAATAAATTCACTATAAAAACTCAATTTTATGTTAAATTACATATATAATCATGATATTTTAGATATAATAATTTATATTTTATAAGTTTTAGGTGGTATTAATTTTGTCTTGGTTACAATTAACCTCATGAAAACAAATGATATTTTTAATCTTCTCCATAATGCTGTAGAGTCAAAATTTTTTGGAAAAAAAATTAGCCAAAGAGAGATGGCTGAACGATTAGGGATTTCCATGAGGACATATCAAGATTGGAAACTTGGTAATTCACAACCTCAATCTGCGATAGCAATCTTTAAAATGTTGAGTGAACTAGAGGATGATGAAGTTTTGAGAGTTACAAAACGCATAAGAAATGGTTTAAAAGGAAACAAATGAGCACTTTAACCAAAACTGAAAAAAAAGCTTTAAATGAACTGTTTTTTTCTTTAAAAGTAAAACAAAATCTACTGCAAAGATTGTTTTTTTCTTTAAAAGAAATATTTTTATTTGCAAAACACTTATTTAAAAAAATATAATATCTACATATAACCAAACCACTTTACTCCCATTATATCGCAATAACAATTGTAAAATCTATTATTTTTATATCTAATTTATTTTACTAAATATACTTGAGTCTATTAGACTAAAGAAAACTACTTGACAAAACAACACTCAATGTTGTATAATTACATCAGCAATTGAAAGTTTAGAGTGCTAATAAAGAAGAGGGTATATCTAAAATGTCTAAAAGAGAAGTAATATTAGAATCAATCATAAGAGAATACTTGAAATCAAATGAACCGATTGGTTCATTTGAACTACAAGAAAGAATGACTCTAAATATTTCTCCTTCAACTATAAGGATATATTTTAAAAAACTCTCATTAGAAGGTGCACTTATACAGTTACATGTAAGCAGTGGCAGAGTTCCTACTCGTAAAGCCTTGATGGATTATTGGATAAACAAACTTGATATCCAAAATCCTATTGCGATATATGATATAGATAAGGTGCAAGATTCTATTCGAGATTATGGTATATATTGCGCATTGCAAAAAAGTATAAATCCAATATTTGCTGAACTTTTAAAAGTTGGTGAGAGATTTTTGATTTTAGTTTTTGATGACCAAGAAGTGGTTCTTAAATATCATAAAAAAGTTGAAATATTTTTAAATACTCTTATAGGTTCTAGCATGAAGGATTTGAAGCGGATATCAGCCTCTGTTGGTTTATATGAGCTGCATAATAAGTTAGAGAGTATATTTACGCAAACAGCACTTCTAAATGAAGGCAAAAATGAGCTGTATAAAATTGCAAAAGAGATAGATAGCGAAGAGTTTATAGATAAAATCGAAGAACCACAATTTTTGGACACATTAAATACGGGAATGTATTTTGATGATTTTGTTCCTGAGGGATGTATGGCGGTAAAACAACACGCTACTATCAACGATGATGAAGTAGAAATGTTTTGTTTAGGCAAATTAGATAAAGACTTTGAAAGTTTTTTCAATAAAGCAAAGGAGTAAAAATGAGTAAAAAACATAAAAAAGAAAAAGATGATATAAAAGAAGATGAGGCACCAAATAGTGAGTGTGAGTCTTGCGAAGAAGAGGTTGAGGAAATTAGCGAAGTAGATGAGCTAAAAGCACAACTAAATGCTTTAGAAGATAAATATTTGCGAAATAATGCTGATTTTGAAAATATCAAAAAGAGAATGGAAAAAGAAAAAATGATGGCTATAAGCTATGCTCATGAACAATTTGCAAGAGATATGCTGCCCATCATAGATGCATTAGAGATGGCATCAAATACTCCTGAAACCGATGAAGGAGTTAGCACGGAAGAGTTACTAAAAAAAGTAAAGGAGGGAGTAAATCTAACCATAGAACAGTTTAGAAAAACTTTCGAGAAACACGGAATAGAATTAGTAGACATAGATGGAGTTTTTGATCCAAATTTTCACGAAGCTGTGATGCAACTTGAAAGTGATGAAAAACCAACAGGAGACATACTGCAAGTATTTCAAAAAGGCTATAAGATAAAAGATAGAGTGTTAAGACCAGCAATGGTCAGTATAGTAAAATAAAATAAAAATAAAGGATATAAAATGGGAAAAGTAATAGGAATTGACTTAGGAACAACAAATTCATGTGTAGCTGTTTATGAGCACGGTGAGAGTAAAGTTATTCAAAACAAAGAAGGAAGAAATACAACACCTTCAATAGTAGCTTATACAGACAAAGGTGAGGTTTTAGTGGGAGAAACAGCTAAAAGACAAGCTGTAACAAACCCAAAAAGAACCATATATTCTATCAAAAGAATTATGGGCTTAATGTGTGAAGAAGATAAAGCACAACAAGCAAAAGAGAGACTTCCTTACGAGGTAGTTGATAGAAACGGTGCATGTGCAATCGAGATAGATGGTAAAGTATATACACCTCAAGAAATAAGCGCAAAAGTGCTCATGAAACTAAAAGAAGATGCAGAAGCATTTTTTGGTGAAGATGTAACAGATGCAGTTATCACAGTACCAGCTTATTTTAATGATTCTCAGAGAAAAGCAACAAAAGAGGCTGGTGTAATCGCAGGATTAAATGTTTTAAGAATCATAAATGAGCCAACAAGCGCAGCACTTTCTTATGGTTTAGAGAAAAAAGATGCAGAAAAAATCGTGGTTTATGACTTAGGTGGTGGTACATTTGATGTTACGGTTCTTGAAACTGGAGATAGCGTAGTAGAGGTACTTTCAACTGGTGGTGATGCATTTTTAGGTGGTGATGATTTTGACAATAGACTTATAGATTATCTTGCAACTGAATTCAAAAATGAAAGTGGAATTGATTTAAAAAATGATGTTATGGCTCTTCAAAGATTAAAAGAAGCAGCTGAAAATGCAAAAAAAGAGCTTTCTAGCTCAACCGAAACAGAAGTAAACCTTCCGTTTATAACTGCAGACGCATCTGGTCCTAAACACTTAGTTAAAAAAGTAACTAGAGCTAAATTTGAGTCATTGATAGAAGATTTAGTTGAAAAAACTATCACAAAGATTAAAGAAGTTGTGAAAGACTCTGACCTTGATAAAAACGAGATTAAAGAGATAGTTATGGTTGGTGGAAGCACAAGAGTTCCACTTGTTCAAGAAAAAGTTAAAGCATTTTTTGGCAAAGACTTAAATAAATCAGTTAATCCTGATGAAGTTGTAGCAATCGGTGCAGCAATACAAGGTGCGGTTATCAAAGGTGATGTGAAAGATGTTCTTTTACTTGATGTTACTCCACTTAGTTTGGGAATTGAAACTCTTGGAGGAGTTACAACTAAACTCATCGAAAAAGGCACAACAATACCTGTTAAGAAAACACAAATATTTTCAACTGCTGAAGATAACCAAGCTGCAGTTACCATTCATGCACTTCAAGGTGAGAGAGAATTTGCTAAAGATAACAAATCTCTAGGACAATTTAACCTTGAAAATATCTCACCAGCACCAAGAGGAGTTCCTCAAATCGAAGTTGCTTTTGACATTGATGCAAATGGTATATTAACCGTAAGTGCCACAGACAAAGGAACTGGCAAACAACAAGAAATCAAGATTTCAGGAAGTAGTGGACTTGATGAGAAAGAGATAGAAAAAATGGTAAAAGATGCTGAGCTTCATAAAGCAGACGATGAAAAAAGAAAACAAACTGTAGAAGCAAGAAATCAAGCAGATGCACTTGCTCATCAAACAGAAAAATCACTAGAAGAGATGGGTGATAAAGTTGATGCAGGTGAAAAAAGCAAGATTGAAAATGCACTAAAAGAGCTAAAAGATGTACTTGCAAATGATAGTGCCACAAAAGAGCAAATAGATGAAAAAGTAAAAGCTTTAACTGAAGTTAGCCATAAATTAGCAGAAGCTATGTATAAAAAAGACGAGGGTGCAAAAGATGGTGCAAAAGCAGCTGATTCTAAACAAGATGATGATGTTATAGATGCCGAAGTAGAATAAACCCTACAGGGGATAGCAATATCCCCTATTATTTTATATTTACTTACTTTTGGTAAAATAATAAAAATTTATCAAAAGGTCCAATATGAAAAACGCGTGGTCTAAACTGTCCATAAAACTATTTTCTATACTACTTCTTGCAAATATCGCTTTATATGCGGCATTTCCACAACAAAATTTTTTATCACCACAAGAGGCATTTAAAGTAAGCTCCAACCAAACAAAAGACGCTGTACAGATACGAATAAAGCTTGGAAACAAGATGTATGAATATGACAATAAGCTACATGTAAGTCTCATATCTCCAAAAAAAGTTTTACTTGATAAAGAATCAACTAGACCAAAACCAGTAAAATTTCATGATTTTATAGTTCATAGAAAGGATATACTCATAACTGTACCTTTGGATGTGATAAGAAAATATGTCAAAAGTGGTAAATATAAATTAAAGGTCTCGTACCAAGGATGTTCTGAAAGAGGACTCTGCTATCAACCTATGGAAAATGATTTTGAATACACTCTTGCAAATAAAATACTCAAAACAATCACTCCAGCAACGCAAACCACGCAAGTATCAGAAGAAGATAAAATAGCAAACACCATAAAAAATAGTAGTTTTTTGATAGTTCTTCTAACATTTTTTGGGTTTGGATTATTGTTGGCATTAACGCCTTGCGTATTTCCTATGATTCCTATACTCTCGTCTATCATTGTATCTCAATCAGACAAAAATATGAACACCAAGAAAGCTTTTTTTCTCTCATTGGTGTATGTTATATCTATGTCATTGGCTTATACAATTGCTGGTATTTTAGCAGGTTTATTTGGTGCAAATATACAAACTGCTTTGCAAAATCCTTGGATTATATCTACATTTAGTCTTATCTTTGTTTTATTATCATTTTCTATGTTTGGCTTTTATGAGATACAAATGCCAAACTTTATACAATCAAAGTTATCAAAAACAAGTGATAATGCTAAAAGTAGTGGTGTTTTAGGCGTGGCTATAATGGGATTTTTATCTGCTTTGATCGTAGGACCTTGCGTCGCCGCCCCACTAGCGGGAGCTTTAGTGTATATCGGACAAAGTGGTGATGCCCTTCTTGGAGGAGCTGCTTTATTTGTTATGAGTATAGGAATGGGGATTCCTTTACTAATCATTGGCGCAGGTGCAGGTAAATTTATGCCTAAGCCCGGTAAATGGATGGACAACATAAAAGCTGTTTTTGGTGTATTAATGTTAGCAGTTGCTATTTGGATGCTTGATCGAATTTTACCTCCACAGATAACAATGTTACTTTGGATGGCACTTTTGCTTATATCCTCTATCTATATGAGAGCACTTGAACCACAGGGCAAAGATGCTAGTGGCTGGTCAAAACTTCTTAAAGGTATAGGTATTATAGTGTTAATTTATTCAATATTTTTGTTTATCGGTGCTATGAGAGGAGCTACAAATCCATTGAATCCACTTGAGCAAACACAAGTTCAAATATTAGCACAAAATCAAACCAAAGGTGCTATAGCACACAAAGAAAATAAATTTAAAATTATAAAAACTTTGAAAGAGCTCGATTTATTCATAAAGAACTCAGACAAACCTATTATGATAGATTTTTATGCCGATTGGTGCGTGAGTTGCAAAGAACTTGATAAGATTACTTTTCAAGACCCTAGAGTTAAAGCACAAATGTCTAAATTTAATTTAGTTAGGATAGATGTAACAGACAATGATTTAAAAGACAAAGAACTGTTAAAAAGATTTAATCTATTTGGACCTCCGGGCATCATGTTTTTTAAAAACCACAAGGAGTTAAAATCATTGAAAACAATTGGATATAAAAACGCAAATGAATTTACAAAAATCTTAGAGAAAGTTCTTAAATGAAAGTTTTACTAGTTATGGATATTCAAGACTTAAAAGATAAGACAAAATTTAACAAGCATTTAAAAAAAGAGGGGTTTTTACCCATAGAAAATGAAAACTTTGCATATGAAGGAGAGGCTCATACACACCTTTTTAATACTAGAGCTTATATAATGGATGTAGTCTCCAAAGGTTTAGAAAAATCTGATTTTAATAGCTGCAAATTAATGTTTCAAGTCGGTGAAAACCCCATGGAGGCTTATGCGTACAATCACAAAAAAAAGAATTTTTCATAAAATATATTTAATGGAACTTTTATTGCTTAATATAAAATATAAATAAAATTGAGGAAAAAATGAGAAACTTTTTTATATTATCTTTTACGCTTTTTTTATTTGCTGGATGTACCACCCATCCTGCTGATCCAAAAATGACAATGAAGCCACCTAAATATGTTGACCAATTGCCACCAAAGGTAAATGACACACCAAGATCCAATCCCGGTAGCCTTTTTGGGCAAGGAGACAATCCTCTCTTCTCTGACTTGAAAGCCATGAATATAAATGATATAGTAACGATTACAATAAGTGAAACTGTTGCTCAAAGTTCATCTGCAAAAAGATCATTATCCAAAAATAGCAAAGATTCTCTTGGTGGTGGTCTAGTGACAAACAATGGAAGCAATAGTAATCTAAAAAAAATAACAGATACTATAAATAGTGTTGCAAACATAGGATTTAAAACTGGATCTACTAACTCTTTTGCAGGATCTGGTTCAAACACTAGAGATGAAAAATTCACAACTACAATCTCAGCAAGAATTATAAAAATTTTAAATAACGGTAATTACTTTATAGCAGGTAGTAGAGAATTACTCTTAAATGGGGAGAAACAAATTATACAAATAAGTGGCGTCATTAGACCATATGACATAGATCAAACAAACACAATAGACTCAAAATATATTGCGGATGCTAAGATTTTATATAAAACACAAGGTGATATTGATAAAAATATGAAAAAACCATGGGGGTCTAAGTTTATGGAATCAATTTGGCCTTTTTAGTACAATAGCGTTAATATCCAAACAACAAAAACAACAAAATAACTCGCAAACACCATGGCGGCTCCAGCATCTTTTGCTTTTTTTGCAAGCTCATGATGCTCAAGCGTAACTAAATCAACAGTTCTTTCTATTGCACTATTTGTAATTTCTGATATCAAAGGCAAAAATAAAATAACCACCATTATAGAAGTTTTTATGTATGAAATTGGCAACAACAAAGCAAGCGTACCGAAAACACCAAATGCTAGTAATTGGGCTTTAAAAGAGCTTTCATTCTTAAATATATCTTTTAATCCATCTAAGGCATAAGAAGTATTTTTAAATAAATCATATTTAGGTTTGTTTAGCATAAATTATATTTTATTTAATTCTTTACTGCTTTTGCAAGATCCCACATAGGCATAAAAATACCAAGTGCCATCAAAAGCACCATGCCAGCGATAAATGCCAACAGTATCGGCTCAACATAACTCGAAATATTGTCAATAATTTCATTAAATCTAGACTTAAAATAGTCTGTTACCTTCTCAAGCATTTTATCAAGCGTACCACTTTGTTCGCCAGCTTTAATCATTTGTATGAGCATACCTTCAAATAGTCCAGTTTCTTTAAAAGCATCAGTCAGAGATATACCTCTTTGAACAGATATATTAACAGAGCTCAACTTTTCTTTTAGATGTATATTGTCAATTGTCAATAACGCTGTTTCCAAGGCATCGGCTATTGGAATACCCGAGCGAATTAATTCTGTAAAAACAAGTGTAAATCTTGCCATAGTTGCATAAAAAGTTATTTTCCCTATTAGATAAACTTTTAGTATATACTTGTCAAATTCTTTTTTGAATTCCTCGCTATTAGCCAGCATGTATTTAAAAAACACTATCGTGGCAATTATAGCTGCTAGAAGATAGAAGCCATAATGATGAATCATATTTTCCATGAAAAGTAAAATTTTTGTTGGTAATGGCAATTCTGACTTAAATTTAGAAAAAATATCTTTAAATTTTGGAACAACATATACCATTAAAATTGTAAATGCAATTCCAATAGCTACCATAACAGTAAGTGGATATCTCATAGCTTTTTTAAATTTTTGTCTATTTGTCTCCATCTCTTCAAGGATTTCAGCAAGTTTCTCTAACGATTCAGCCATATTACCCGTGCTTTCTCCAAGCTCAATCATAGCCAAAGATACATCTCCAACTTCATTACGATAAGGCATCATAGCTTGTGTTAAACTTAATCCTGAATTTAAATCATCATTTACACTTGAAAATATCTTTTTTAATCCTGCATCCACACTAGAATTCTCTACTTCTTTTATACTGTCATGTATAGAAATACCAGCATTTGTCATGACCGCCAACTGTCTTACGGCCGCTATCAATGCTTTTATATCAGTTTTTTTTCTTACAATAGTTTTTAGAAATTTTTCTTTAAATTCTAAAATTTGGTCTTCAGCTGGTGCTGAAGTTTCCTTGATACTAAGTATAATACCTGGCATTTTCATCTTTGCTAAAGAAATAGCATCTTTTCTATTTGGAGCCTTTAAGACCTTAGCCTCTTTTTTCCCTTTAAGTAATGTTGTAACTTCAAAATAATTCATGCTTTTGCCACCCTTGCAACTTCATCTAGTGTTGTAATTCCTTGCGCTGCTCTTAAAATACCATCTTTATACATATCAACAAAGCCCTCGATAAGAGCTTGCTTTTTGATATTTTCCTTGCTTTCACCTTGCGCAATCATACTAGAAATTTTCTCACTGACAACCAATATCTCTGAGAGCATTTCTCTTCCGATATAACCTGTTTGAGAGCATTTTTCACAGCCATTATGTTTATAAAATTGATATGAACTAGGTAATAAATCGTCAATATCCTTGTGTGCTGTTTTTGACAAGGCAATTTTGCTCTTACAATGCGGACAAAGTTTACGAACAAGCCTTTGTGCCTCAATTGCAACAAGCGAACCACTTAATAAGTAAGGCTCGATTCCCATGTCCATTACCCTTGTAACTGCACTAATAGAATCATTTGTATGAAGTGTTGAAAAAACAAGATGACCGGTAAGCGCAGCTTGCACAGCAATCCTTAGCGTTTCTTGATCTCTAACCTCACCAATCATTATAATATCTGGATCTTGTCTTAAAATTGATCGCAAAGCTCCAGCAAAAGTTAACTTAGCTTTTTCATTCACTTGCACTTGTTGTATTAAATTTAATTGATATTCAACAGGGTCTTCAACTGTTATGATTTTGCTCTGCACACTCTTGATTGCATTTAGAGCTGCATACAAGGTAGTTGTTTTACCACTACCTGTTGGACCTGTAACAAAAATTATTCCATATGGTGCTTTCATGGATGAGTTAAATTTATCAAAATTATCTGGATGCATTCCTAAACCTTCAAGCTTAATCATAACTTTTGATTTGTCCAATATACGCATAACAATGGATTCACCATTAAGTATTGGCAAAGTAGAGATTCTAAAATCAAACTCTTTTCCGAGTATCGTAGCAGAAAATCTACCATCTTGTGGTTTTCTCTTTTCAGCAATATCCATATTTGAAAGTAATTTTAATCTTGAAGCCAAAGGTGGGTAAATATCTTTTTCAAAAATAAATGTCTCAGTCAGTATACCATCTATCCTACTTCTTACAACACAATTATTTACAGTAGCCTCTACATGTACATCACTAGCTCTTGCTAAAATAGATGTTTTTAGGATAACTTCTATGAGTTTTAATATTCCTGATGATTCTTGTGGATTTTCAAGTGCACTTGATGTGATCTCTTTTCGAATTTCAGCGATAAGCTCTTTTATACTATCGCCTAGTTCTATTTTATTTAAATATTTTTCGATTAAAGAAGGTTCACTAATAACAGTTTTTACTAGTTTCCTTGGAAATATTCTTTGGATTCCTTCTTGAGCATTTAAATCAAGAGGATCTCTAAAAGCTACATATACATTAATTTCATCTTCCTTAACAGGCAAAGCATGAAATTTTTTTAATTGATTAAAAGGCAGCTTGGTTACCATTTTATGACTTATATCAATAGAATCTAGATCTATATACGTAGCACTTAAATTTTTTGCTAATATTTTTAGAAAATCTTCAACTTCAATTGCAAAATATTTGTTAACATCCTCTAGTTGAAAATGTCCTTTTTTATAAAATTCTATCAAAACTATAAGCAAGTCTTCTTTCTCAAACAAATGCCTATCTAATAAAATTTCAAAAACATTTTTATTTTTTATTCCTATTTCATTTTTGATAATATCAGCAGTATTTAAATTCAAGATTCTATTATCTGTCAAATAGTTTAATAATGTTAGGCTCATATCACTCATATCAATTTCACCAATACACCCTTACTTTTATTATCTTGTCATTTCTATAAGTTCTTAAATACATCTTCTTAACATGATTACGCTCTTCCATCGATAACTTATAAGTTAAACCATTTTTGCCATTATCTGTGAACCAATAAGAACCATTTTTTAGATTATATTCACCTTTTACAAACTTATCAAATATTTTGGATAATATATAGTTTGTTTTTGGTAAATTAACATAAGATATATCAAAGTCATCACTTAATGCATAATATAGCAATTTTTTTTGATATAAAATTGTTGCAAAATAAACAGCATTTTCTCTAGCTTCTTTAGTTTTGTAAAGTTTTATAATTGGCAAAACCATTCTATTAATCATATCACTTTTCAAGCAAGATGCAGCAAACATATTTAAAAACTCTTCATTTCTTTTATTGTCTTCATATATTGCAC
>JALUMJ010000018.1 GCA_027040375.1 Campylobacteraceae bacterium | reverse complement strand
AATACTCTTGTATTTGTCCCTCTGTCATCTCTTGTGACTATAACTTTTAGACAAATTGGCTCTTCTTTGTTCATATTTTGTATTTTTTCTAAATGTTTTGCAAAAAGTGTTATCTCGATATTGCCATGAAAATCCATAAGATTAAGTATTGCAAATTTATTTCCTTTTTTACTTATCCTCTCTACAATCTCTTCAACTTTTCCGATAAACAATACTTTACTTCCATCTCCAAGATTTTCTATCTCACTTGAAAGTGTATAATTCACGCCTTCAATCTCTTCTCTAAATTCATCTAAAGGATGACCTGAGACATAAAAGCCCATAGTATTTTTCTCAAACTCCAAGACTTTTTTCATGTCAAATTCAGACACATTATCTATATCTACATGTAGAGCAATCAGTTCCTTATCATCGCCAAACAAAGAATTTTCTGCCATTTTTTTAGCTCTAGCGCACTCACTTGCGGTCTCTACTATCTTTTCTATATTGTCCAAAAGAGCTCTTCTTGTATATGAAAAACCATCCATACTGCCTGATTTTATGAGTGACTCTATGACTCTTTTATTTACTTTTGAAGTATCTATCTTAGATAAAAAATCATCCAAATCTTCAAATCCACCATCTTGCCTAGCTTCAAGTATCTTTGTGATAGCCGAAGATCCCATGCCTTTTAGTGCCCCTAGCCCAAAAAGTATAGTTTCATCACCCTCGTCATCTTTTATCGCAGTAAATTCAATCATACTTTTTCGCACACTAGGAGGTGAAAGTTTGATGCCCAATCTCTTAACTTCATCTATATACTTAACTACCTTATCTGTATTGTCTTGTTCACTTGTCAAAAGTGCCGCCATAAACTCTTGGGGATAATATTTTTTTAGATAAGTGGTCTGAAAAGTAATCATGGCATATGCCGCGGAGTGTGATTTGTTGAAACCATATCCTGCAAATTTTTCAATCAATTCAAAAAGCTCCACAGCATGTTCACGATTATAGCCCTGCTGTACCGCACCATCAGCAAACTCTTCTTTGTATTTTTTCATGATATCGATTTTCTTTTTACCCATAGCACGACGAACAACATCGGCTTTTCCAAGGCTAAATCCACCTATGGCTTGAACGATTTGCATAACTTGTTCTTGATAAACGATAACGCCATAAGTAGGTTTAAGTATCGGTTCCAACGGCTTTGTAAATTCATCATAAAAATAATCAATCTCTTTTATACCGTGTTTTCTATCTATAAAGTCATCCAACATCCCAGACTCCATGGGACCTGGTCGATACAACGCCAAAACCGCAACCAAATCTTCAAAATTTGTTGGTTTTAATCTCTCATTTAGTGACTGCATTCCACCTGATTCTATCTGAAAAAGCCCTATCGTATGACCACTTTGGATAAGTTCATAGATGCTTGGATCATCCACATCTATAGAGTTAAAATCTATATCTTTATCGTATCTTCTTTTTATCAGTTTCAAAGCATTGTCGATAACTGTCAATGTTTTTAATCCCAAAAAGTCAAATTTTATCAAATCAATATCTTCAAGATAATTCAAAGAGTATTGAGTCACGAGTTGTTGATTGTCACCAGTAGCTTTATAAAGTGGGGTTTTATGCCAAAGCTCTTCATCGCTTATAACAACACCAGCTGCATGCATACCTGAATTTCGATTTAACCCTTCAAGTGCCAAAGCAAACTTCCAAACTCTTGCGATTTGAGAATCTTCAGCGATCCAATTTCTTAATTTTTCCTCTTTTTGAAAGGCTCCTGGTTTATAACCCTCTTCTCCCTCAACACCTTTTCCATTTAGTGTGATACCAAGCTCATCTGGTATAAGTTTTGCCATTTTATCAGCTTTTGCATATTCAACACCCAAAACTCTAGCAACATCTCGTATAACTCCTTTTGCAAGAAGCTTACCAAAAGTGATAACTTGGGCTACATTGTATCTACCATACTTTTGCACCACATAGTCGATAATCTCTCCTCTTCTGCTTTGACAAAAGTCGATATCAATATCTGGCATACTAACTCGCTCAGGATTTAAAAATCGCTCAAAAAGAAGATTGTATTTCATGGGGTCAATATCTGTGATAAAAAGTGAAAACGCCACCAAACTACCAGCTGCACTTCCTCGTCCAGGACCCACCGGCACACCTCTTTTTTTTGCTTCCCGTATAAAATCCCAAACTATAAGCATATATCCTGGAAATTTCATACCACAGATGATATCCATCTCTCGCTCTAGCCTTTTTTTGTACTCTACATGTAAGCTAGCGTCAATAAGCTCCAATCTTTTTTTCAAACCATCTTCGCATTTATACCTAAAATAATCATCATCATTGTCGTATTCTAGCCCCTCAGCCTTCGCATACTCTTGTGTAAATTTAAATTTTGGTGGAGTTGGGTTTCCTAACTTTATCTCAAGATTGCATTTTTCCACTATCTCTTGCGTGTTTGATATGGCTTGTGGGATATCTGCATAAAGCTCCACAATCTGTTGCGGTGATTTTACATAAAATTCATGAACAGTATGACGAAGTCTGTCTGGATCGTCAAACTCTTTATTCATGGCGATACACATAAATGCTTCATGGGCTTCTGCATTATCCTCCTGCAGATAGTGCGTGTCATTTGTAGCTATGATTTTTATGCCTGTCTCTTTTGAGATTCTAAGAGTTGCATCGTCTATGAAAAGTTGGTCATTTATACCATGGCGCATAAGTTCAAGATAAAAATCATCACCAAATATATCTTTATACTCAAGTGCCACCTCTTTTGCTCGCTCATACCCTTTTGAGCCATTTTGTACATTTTTTGGATTGTTGGTATTTAAATGCCAATTTACCTCACCTTGCAAGCAAGCAGATGAACAGATAAGACCTTCGCTATGCTCTCTTAACATCTTTTTATTTATCCTAGGATAGTAGTAAAAACCGTGGATATAGCTCTGGGATGATAGGTACATAAGGTTTTTATATCCTATCTCGTTTTTAGCTAAAAGACACAGATGAAACCTTTGCCTTGTTGTTTTATCGCCAATATCATCTTGATTATGGATATAAGCTTCCATACCGATTATCGGTTTTATACCCACGCTTCGCATAGTTTTATAAAAATCAAGCGCACCAAACATATTGCCATGATCTGTGATAGCCACAGATTTTACACCTTGTTTTTTAAGTATATCAGCTAGTTTTCCTATCTTGTTTGCACCATCTAAAAGAGAATATTCCGTATGTAAATGTAAGTGAGTAAATTCCATAAATTATCTTTTTTTGTTTTTATTTTACAAAAATTCCACTTAAAAAATAGAATCAAATAAATCTTTAGCAAAACTCGTTGTAAGTGGTGGGGCTAAGGTGATTTTAAAGTTTATTCCCAATACTCGACCATATATATTACTCGTATTTTTAATTAAGTCATATTTTGTTATATGTTTGCTTGAAGTGGAAATCTTTCAGGGTGCTCTATCATCTCCAAACTCAAATCTACATCTAAGTTTTCCCAATAGAGATGACCTTCTCCAAAACTTTCAACTTTTGTTATATCATTAATAGTTTTATCTTTAAACCAGGGAAATTGCTCATAAGATAAAAATAGTTCTCTATCTCCTGTTAATATCCATAGTCCATGATTTGATATGTTTGTAACTTCAGTTTCCAAAGTGTTCCTCCCATGCTTTAATAAAATCTTCATAATGTTCTTCAATAATTTGTTCAACTTCATTCAATTCTTTTCGAGAAAGCTTATAGTTTTTTGCTAATTCAATTTGAGGATTTAACCAAAACTTTGCTTCTCCATGTTGGCATTGTATATGAACATGCTGTCTTAGCTCTTCTCTTGAGAAAAAGAAAAAACGGTAGCCTTTGATTTTTAAAATTGTTGGCATTTTATAGTCCTAAAATTTTTATATAAGGTATTTTAGCATAATTTCAGAATTTTAGATTTTAAGGAAGTTTTATTTTCTATACATAATGACCAACTTTAGAAAAGTATTGGGTGAGTCACCACCTTAACACTTGCATGGTATGGGAATAACCTTTGTTTCCATACCTATGTTTTTACAAAAATTCCGCTTAAAAGATAGAATCAAATATATCTTTAGCAAAACTTGTTGTAAGTGGTGGGGCTGGGGTGATTTTGAAGTCTCTTTTGCCCTCTTTATCTCGATTTGGTCTTAGAAAAATGGTGTTTTTCATCTTTTGCTTAT
>JALUMJ010000017.1:14016-15198 GCA_027040375.1 Campylobacteraceae bacterium | reverse complement strand
ATAGAGCATAAATCTCCTATTGAGTTGGTTAAAAATATCAAAGCTAATAATCAAAAAATCAATGATTTGATGGGCGAGATTGAAGTTATATTAGTGGGAAAAGACATAAATGAGTGAGTTGTATGAGCTTCCTGATGGGTGGGAGTGGAAAGAATTAAAATCATTTGGTAAATTTATTAGAGGTGTAACATACAAAAAACAACAATTAATGGATAGCATAAATGATAATACATTGACATTATTGAGAGCAACTAATATTCAAAGCACACTGACATTAGATGAAGTGCAAATCATACCAAAAGAAGTTGCGAAAGATAAAACTATCAAAGATGGGGATATACTATTTGCAATGAGTAGCGGAAGTAAACATTTGGTTGGTAAAAATCTTTTATTATATGGATTAAAAAATTATACTTTTGGTGCTTTTTGTAGTGTGTATAGAAATAATTCAGATAAGTTAAATAATTATTTTTTATCCTATATATTAAAATCGAATTTGTATAGAGATATATTATCAAAATATTCTAAAGGTTCAGGAATTAAAAATTTAAAATCATCTGATTTGGAATTAATGCACATTCCCCTCCCGCCACTCCAAGAACAAAAAAGAATAGTTGCAAAGCTAGATAAGCTTTTTGAAAAAATTGATATGACAATAGCTCTACATCAAAAAAATATGGATGAAGCTGATGTTTTTATGAAAAGTGTTTTAAATGATGTTTTTGGGGAGTTGGAAGAGAAGTATGGAATAGCACTAATATCATCTATAATGAAAATTAATAATCAAACAATCATTCCCAATGATAATGAAATTTATAATTATGTGGGTTTAGAGAATATTGAATCAAATAGTGGCAAACTAGTAGATTATATACCATCTATCGGTAAAAATATAAAAAGTAGTAAGGTGCATTTTAAGAAAGGAATGGTACTGTATGGTAAATTACGACCTTATCTAAACAAGGTATGGATTGCTGATTTTGATGGTATTGCAACAACAGAAATATTACCATTTTTTCCAATCAAAAATAATCTAAATATGCAATATGTAAAATACTATTTTTTATCACCAAAATATTTAGCAAAAGTGATGAATAATTGTAGTGGTGCAAGAATGCCAAGACTTACAACTAAATTTATTAAATCTAATGAAGCTTATATTCCTCTGCCACCCCTAAACAT